>JABUEZ010000126.1 GCA_013314795.1 Candidatus Profundicultor aquiphilus
GCGAGGCACGAAGTGCCGAAGCAAACTGGGAATTGCTTTGCCAGGCGAAAAAGCAAGTTTGCAGCGATTTCTTGTTCTGCCATTCTGGGCCAGCAGAAACTTTTACACGTCATTCTGAACTCGTTGCAGGATCTCAACGTTTCAGGACCCCAGTATTTCACTTCTAAAAAATAACGCTGTGTTTTTCAGAAATAATCCTGTTGTTTTTATTCAACCATGGTTGAATTGAAACTTTCCTTTTTTACCTTCGTAATATATAATTGAACTGACCGGAAGAAGTCCGGATTTTTACAACCCTGAGGTCGAGAGGGTGAAAGGTGCGGTAAATCGAGTATACCCACCCGGTAAAATGAAGGACTTCACAGGAGGGCGAAACAGAGGAAAGCCCCCTTTGTGGGAAACCTTCCGGTAAGGTAAAAGAAATTCCATTGTAAAAGGAGGTTACACACGTGAAGAAAAACCTGTGGTTTGTATTTGTAGCCTTGGCCATGGTGGCCATCTTTACTGTGGCCGGTTGTACTCCTTCCACTCCCACTCCGAGTCCGACGGCGACCCCAACTGTGGCGCCGACTGTGGCACCGGATACCGCCTGCCCGAAGGTAGTCAGCACTGTGGTGAGTAAGGCATATAGTGTTGGTGGTAGCTACAACTTTAAAATTGTCATCACCTTTGATGAACCCGTAGAACTGAGTGCCTGCGCGGAAGATCCGGCAAACTGGACAGTGACCGTTAGTAATTCTAAGAGGGATTATTATGCACCAGGAGCTGATCCTATATCAGCTGACGTAGTAGATGTCGAAGCCGACGGCAAGAAAGTAGTCCTTTACGCATCGGTTTATGAAAACGTTAGTTATGATGTCATCTATTACGATGGGAATGGCAATCTGGGACGAGATACCTTTAAATATGAATTCCCCGGTTTGATCTGCAGCGAGGCGGATGCTGAGGCCTATGCGACCGGTTATGAGGAAGGTGAAGGTTGGAGCGACAGCAATGTCGTTGTTTCCAGCAGCGTTTCCGCTCCCACCGTGGCTGATGTTGTGTCCTGGAAACTTACTGGTGGTTGCTTCATTTACGACGAGCTGGGCAATGGCTGCTGCAGTTTCTCTGGTGAAGACTGCTGCTTAGAACCGGTCTGCGAAGAATGTGTTGAGGAATGCCCACTGGGGAGTGGTATTTGCCAGTAAGCTAATTTTGCCAAATCCCCCCGGGGTTTACCCCGGGGGGATTTTTTATTTCACATGAAGGAGGGTTTTTTGTGGGCACAAGAGTTTATCAAGTATTTTTTTGTGTCTTCATGATAGTTTTTGCCTTTGTTATCACGGGTTGTGAGTCTTTTGTTTTATCACCGAACTTGAGCACCGAGCCAACACCCACGCCGTCGCCGGTTGCTGTGGACGGGACCTGCCCCGACATGGTGAATACCGTGGTTCGGGAGATCTACGATGCTGAACGTTCTGGGGCGTTTAAGGTTGTTGTTACCTTTGACGAAGCCATTGAGAGCGGCTGCATCGAAGACCCGGCAAAATGGGTGGTGGAGATACGACCTTCTGCCGGTGGAGAAGATCTGACCACTGAGGATGGCGACATCGAAGTGTACGGGGTAACGGTTGACGGGAAGAAAGTCACCGTCCTGGCCCAGGTGGTGGGTGGAGAGGTCCCCGATGGCCGTTACACCTGGACCTTAAAAGACTGTGCTGTCTTTGATGAATCGGGCAATTTCTGCTGTCGTTATTCCGATTCCGTCTGTTATGCAGAACCGGTCTGCGAAGAATGCGTTGAGGAATGCCCACTGGGTGGCGGAATCTGCCAGTGAGTTAATTGTCCAAAGCCCTGGGAAAATTCTGGGGCTTTTTATTCTTCGGGACAAAGGCGAGCTGTAAGGCGAAGGGTTCCCCCCGGGGTGTCCAGGTCGGCATAGAAAGATTGTCTGATGTAGCCAGGTTTGCTCACTGTGATGGTCACCTGCCCCAGGGGTGCTTTTATTTCGAAGAATCCTTCATTATCGGTATAGGTAAAAAGTAATCCACCCTCCTGGTACTCGAGTTTGATTTCCGCCCCCGATAGGGGTTTTTGGGTGACACAGTCTTTGACATAGCCGGTGATGGTGACCACGTTAGCTCCTGCAGGGGTCGGTGGTGGTACAACGATTTCCCCCTGCGGTGCATTGCAGGAAACCCCGATAAAGGCAACCAGAACCAGTAACACAAAAATTGTCCTCCGAGCCATCATAAACCCTCCTTTTTTGCTTTTAGTCTACCACTTCTTTCCTGGTTCGGCCAGCGTCGGTAGTGTAGCCAAAACTGACTTTTTGAACCGATTTTTTGGCATAGAGGGTTTCCTGGTTCAGGATTGTAAAACCAAAGCCCGAAACAAGTTCAGAGTTATGCCCGAGATAAATCCAGGGGGTAACTTTTTCATCTTTCCCACGTTTTTTTAAGCAGGAATCCGAATCAAAAGAGTCGTGGACCCCTGCTGAACACATCCAGGGTGATAAACTTTGGAAGTCTTTCCTAAACACATGTATAGGCAAGCCCCTGACATAAACATGCCGGGTAGCTGAATTTTTGTCGTGTTGAGCCTGTTTTTGGGTTTTTTCAGATTGTGTAAACCAGGCATGTCCCAGATTAGGAATCCGCAGACGCAAAATTAGGAAATCTTTCCTATTTCATTTCTGTTTCCCCCCTTTTACACTGAAAATGGAACACACCATGTGGAAAACGAAAGGAGGAAAATAGAATGTTTCCAAAGAAAATCGTGTGGTTGTCGTTACCGTTGGTATTTTTTGTATTCTTTGCGGCCGGATGTTTTGGTACCGGCGCCCAGTTTGGCGCTCCAGGAGCGACCACCGGCATCAAGGGTGTTGTGGCCATGCCTTTGAACGAATGTTATGTGGCCCACTGTGATAGTCCTCAGGTGTCCGAAGGGGAATCGGCAGCCCTGGCCGAAATCACCCTGCAAAAGGAGGATGGGACAGCTTACAAGACTGCCGTGACCGACGCTTGCGGGCAGTACGAAATCGATAGCGTTGATGATGCCTGTTATATCCTTTATGCCAAAGCCCAGGGTGGGGATGCCATTGTAAAGAAAGGTATCAGCGGCCTTACCAGTGGCACCATGAACGATGTCGGGGAGGCCAACTACTACACCACGGCGCAGGTAATTATTTATGAAGTGGCTAAAGCCAAATACGGGGACGCCGTCAAATGCAGTGACATCTCGGGGTTTGTGCCCACGCAGGCCTTGCTTGATGCAGTCAAGAAGGCCCTTTCAGAGTGCCGGGATGCCCAGAAGGACGACCTGGTTAAAACCTACGCCACCGGCGTTGCAGACAGCCTTTTCGGCGCTCCGTGCACGTCCTGTGTGCCGGTAACGCCCCCGTCGAAGTGTATTACTCTTCCGGCCCCCACGATAGGTTACACACCAAATTCACCTCAGCTTAACGAAGCAGTTACTTTCTCGGTTACCAATGCCAATGCGTTTCCCAATAACACCACCTTCACCTGGGATTTCGGTGACAAAGGTACAGTAACGGGTTCTTCCGTGCAACATACTTACGCAACAGCCGGTTCCTATACTGTTAGTGTCACGGCCAACCACAAAAAAGCGTGTGCACCCACCAATGCGGGAGTTGGCGTGAGTTTTGCAGAGTCCAGCTGCCCCGCTGAGTACGGAATCGACGCTTTCCTCTCCGGCCCCACTGAGGCCAGTCTCAACCAGGAAGTGACCTTCACTGCCTCCTACCAGGATGGTGGGTACAACCTGCCAGTAACCTATACCTGGTACGTGGATGGCAACCAGGTCGGTGAGAGTAGTGACACCCTCGAACACACCTTCGCCACCTCTGGCACCCATACCGTGAAAGTGGTGATCGGGAACGAGTGTGGTTCGGGTGAGGACACCAAGGAGATCCAGGTTTCTTGCCAGGAATTAAAAATATCTGGTTTTGATGTTGATGTTTCCTGCAGTTGTCCCACCAAAGGTGATGTAAGGTGCAGTACTTGTCCTCCGCCCTGTGAAAACTGTACCATTACAATAAGCAAGATTCAATTTACAGGTACTCGACCACTTGGTTATCGATATGGGTATAGAGTAAAAACTGGATTGAGTTGGAGTCCATGGACATGGTATCCCTCAGCATTGGATTGGACAACGGATACTTCCCATACGTTTACTGTCCAGGGTGTGTGCACTTCGCAACAGTATGAAGTAGCAGTGCAGGCATACAACGAATGCACGACGGAACCGGCGCAAAAAACCAAGACAGGTACCTTAGATGGTGGGTACTGTTGTCCAGGATGTAATACTTCTGATAGCAACGGTTGTTACAAGATTACCTCATCTTCAAGTTACAACAGTGCGACAAACAAGACTACCTTTACTTACACAGTGGAAAGACTCAGTGAGGGTCCATCGTGTCAAGAAATCAGCCACTGGGTGTTGGATTTTGGGGAAACAATCGATAAATCCAGAATTGTATCGAAAGATGGGGGAAGCTATACCGGTCAAAATGAACCTACTGGTGTCCCAAAAGACCATGGCATAAAATGGAGTTGGGTTTGGAGCAATAGTAATACTTTCACCGTGGTCATTACCGGGTGTGTGTCTGCAAACACAAACAACACAGCAGGAAAAATAAAATCCGGTCAGAGTACCCCCGTAACTTCGTTGAAGGTTTGCCAACCAGAACTTTAAGTTCAACAATTCTGTGAGCAATGCTAAAAAGACGGGGCTGTTACTCGCCCCGTCTTTTTAGTTTTATGTATGTGAAGGTTTTTCTGGAGCATTGTTTCCCGAGTTTTTTGGTCACTACTGGATTGTACTCGATGGTATGGTCTCTCTAGATGCGCTATTACTCCTATTCCCAATGCTTCATCGGTATCACCGCCATGCCATCTTTCGGTACCCCTGGGGCTTTGGTGAGGGCATAGCCCACCGGAAGCTGATACAGGGCTGCGAGCATTTCCCGCACGGTTGAGGTGATGGTAGTATTCCTGGGTGTGGGGTCCATCACACTGCCGTTGCTGGTGTGACCGCCAAAACCCACGGCGTGGCCGAGTTCGTGAAGATACAGCCGTGGCTCTGGGCAGAGGTTCATGCCCCCGTAGTAGGTCCCACAGGGGAGGATGGCAATTTCGGCTCTGGTGATTTCATAGTTGGACCACCACACCGTGGTTACTCCCCAGGTGCCGGAACCGTAGGCGGTGACTTTGCTGGCATCGTAGTAGATTTTAATGGGGCTCTGGGAGTTTGTGCTCAGACGGAAGGTGGTAACGCCCCCGATGATTTCGTTCCAGGTGTTTAAAAGGCCGACCAAATCTACGGTGCCGTTGCCTTCGGTGGCGTCATAGACGTAAACAGTGCCGTTTTTCCAGCGGACCACGTTGTTTTTCCCCCATCCGTATTTGGTAAGGAGGTCCACCGGTATAGATTGGTCGGTGGGGGTTGGTGTTGGGGTGGGTGAGGTGATTGTGGAAAGTGTGTTTGCTTTTTCCTGTTCCAGGTTGAAATTGAGGGTGGTCTTTTTTCCCTTCAGGATGGTGGCGGTCTTAGTCTGGGATGCGTAGCCGGCCAATGTAACGGTAACCGTGACCTGCCCGGTGGGTATCCTGGTGATGGTATAACGTCCCAGGGAATTGGTTTTGCCGGAACGGCCTGCTTCGACTACGGTAACCACCGCATTACGCAGATTTTTCCCGGTGGATGCGTCCTTCACAATGCCGGATAATGAACCAACCGTTACTTTGGCGGCTTCTTCGTCGTTTTCCATGGATAGGTCTATGGAAGGGACGGTGGCGATTTCACAGCCGGCCAGAATGAGTACCACAAAAACCAGAAAGAGACCAAGGTACAGGCGATACGTTGCGAAAAAGCGAGTCTTCATGGTCCTTCTCCCCTTTTTGATATTTGAAAGGGAAGAGAGGGTCAAATAAAAAATGGGACTTGGCAACCCGGCCACCATAGCTTTCGCTTTAGGTCCGTGGCTTTGCGTCCTCCCCTTTCGAGGAGTTTGCCCTTTCATTCCCTTTCTAACCTATATATCGGCATAAAGGGAGAAAACTTTAGGGGTTCGCAAAAATTTGTGGGATTCCTGTTGTTAAGTCCCAAGTATTGAACTGCCAAGCCAGGAGAAATATGGAAGTAATTGAAGCGCTGAACACGGTCTGATAGGGGAGGAATCCCAAAAACAAAAGAGATGCTGAACTTAGTTCTGCGTGAGGCAGGGGGATGTCTACCCTGAATTTATTTCAGGGTCTCATTTTATCTTGAGATACCGAAACAAGTTCGGCATGACGTTTGAAAAGGCTTCGCTGGTTTAGAATAACGGATTTTGACTATCACTCTGAACTGACCGGTGGATTCCCTGTCGTCCTGAACTGACGGTATTTCCGTCATCCTGAACGTGTTTCAGGATCCATCGTGTCCGGGTGAGATTTATGCGCGGGTGGGGAGGGAGGAAACGGGGGTATGTTCCGGGTCGG
>JABUEZ010000127.1 GCA_013314795.1 Candidatus Profundicultor aquiphilus
TCTCGGGGCTATTGCTTTCAGGAAAAAGCGAGCACCCGCTTCCCCCACAGCTTTTCGAAGTAAATCACTGTCCTTGCTGAAAACACTCACCACATGGGCTTTACAAAGACCAAATTTTTCTTCTATCTGCTTCTCCAGGTTCCGGACACCCTCCTGAGAAGGGTCGATAACCTCAATTTGCACAACTCCCTCTTCCTTGGCCTTCTTTAAAAGCCTCGAGCAGCGCTGCCGGGACATACCCATAATCTTAGCAATCTCTATGATTGATAAATCATCTAGGTAATAAAGCTTAGCAATTTTTGCCAAAAGGCCTTTATCGGCCGAACCATCCAATGCAGACCCTCCTTTACAACAAATGTCGAATAACAAAATATCATAACAATTGTTGGTTAACAAAATATCAAATCGTACCCAAAAAGTCAAGATACTTTATTACACTTCCAACTCTTTTCACACAACCAGAATGCATAAAGGAAAATCGCCTTTCTTCGTCACAATAAACGCGCACAAAGAAAGGCGACCGTGGTTATTTAAGCTCCAATTTCGCTGGCAATTGCTTTCAGGTTTTTCAAACCTTCTACAGCCAAAGCTTCCCCAGATTCGGCAAATCTTCGCCATATGGCACACATTCGGTTCAGTTCCTCAAAGCTGGGGTCAAAAGATTCAATCACTAAAGGTCCGCTGTAACCAATGTCTTTCAGAGCGATAAAGAATTCTTTCCAGGGAACAAGGCCAGTGCCGGGCACACCTCTATCGCTCTCACAGACATGAACATAACCAAGGTATTCCTTACCGCAAATTTCTACCGCCTTTCTGAAACTCCGCTCTTCCCGAATCATGTGGAAAGAATCAAGATGAACCTTCATATTCGGAATACCAACATCTTTGCAGTACCGTACCGCATCTTCAGCAATGTTCAGAAAATGCGTCTCGAAACGCTGCACCGGTTCTACGGCGATGACCACATCGCCTTTCTCCTTCGCATATTCAGCCACTTCGCGCATGGCCTCAACAGACCATTTCCACTCATCTTCTGTACGAGGCTTACCAGTCAAGTATCCCCAGGCCGCATAGTTAACCCCGCCAATGATTTTCGATCCCAGTGCCAGGTTGATATCCACCATAAGCTTGAGGGTCTTAACCCCATTAGCCCGTATCTTTGGATCCGGCGACAGAAGGTTCGTTTTCTCGTTGAGGGTAATTGTGGTCACCGGTTCAATACCCACCTGGTCCACTCTCTTCTTCACCTTTTCTGTTGGGAACGTTTCCGGATGAGAAATAAAAATATCGATGACCTCAAACCCCACTTCTTTAGCCCGGTCAATCACCCACAGGTCTTTCTCGGAAAAAGCTTCAGTCCAAATAAATGTGTCCACCCCAAACTTAAACATTGCTTTTCGCTCCTTTCTTTCTCTATTTTAGTTCTATCATCTCGGGATATGGGCAAAAACGTTGTACACCGTATAGCCAATCAAAAGAAAAGGGAAACCCCATTTAAAAAGCTGAATACCAAAGGGCTGAAAAAGGAGGATAATCCCTGCAATCATTATCCCCATACCCACAACTTCAATAGTATTAATGACCTTTCGTCTTTTTCTCTTTTCGGTTATCCCTCTTGTCAAAGATGCTGAGGAAATATCAAGATTCATGGTTTCGACCCTCCTTAATTCGCATAGATCCTCATACCACTGTCAACATAGAAAAAGTAAAGGCTCTCTTCCGGCAATGACACAAAAACTTCCGATCCGTGTTTGGGGACAAAATCATCGGTAAGCAGTGCCTTAATGGGCCACCCGCCCAGATTCAAATTGACGAATTTCTCCGCACCATGGTATTCCACATTTTCTACGACTGCTTTCATCCATGCTTCACCTGTACTTCCTGAAACCAGAACATTTTCCGGCCAAATACCAACTAAAATCCTATCTCCACCCCTGAGTTTTTCCTCCAACAATCTTACTGTCTCAAGTTTCACTCTAAAGAAGAAATCGTGACTATCCTTTATAACCAACTTATCGTCCCCAAGATTGCATTCCAGGAAATTCATAGAGGGTGCCCCTATGATGCGAGCTACGCTCACATTTGCAGGATCGATGTACACCTCGCGAGGAGATCCCACCTGAATGATCCTGCCATGTTCCATGATACCAATCCGACTCGCCATAGCCATAGCCGAAATGTTATCATGAGTGGCACTGAGAATCGTAATGCCATACTCTTCGTGAATCCTTTTAAACTCTGTTTGCAATTCCTCTCTGAGCTTGTAGTCCAAACTACTTATCGGCTCATCAAGAATGTAAATGCGCGGCTTTCTCACCAGAGCTCTCCCAAGTGCCACCCTCTGCTGTTCTCCACCACTAAGATGGCTAACCTTACGCTTCAAAAGATGCGTTATATGAAGTTCTTTGGCGACGCTTTCCACTCTCCTTCTCACCTCATCCTCAGGCACCCTGAAAAGAGGTGAACGAAGGGGGAATGCAAGATTGTCGTACACATTCAAAACAGGGTAAAGGTTGTGCGACTCGAACATAAAAGCAAAATTCCTTAAAGGAGGAGCAACATGAGTAATTTCCTGGCCATCATAATAAACTTCTCCGGCATCGGGCTTTTCCAGACCCATCACAATCCTGAGTGTAGTGGTTTTGCCAGCACCAGTAGGGCCAAGGATGACGAAAAACTCACCATCCTGCACCTCTAAATTCAAGCCATCAACGGCAACAATGTCCCCAAAGACTTTTGATATATTCCTCAACTCAAGCATAACACTCCTCCTCTTAACTCACGATGGCCATTCCGTTATCTCGATCGAAAATGCAAACCTTATCCTCTCTGACTCGAGCCCAAACTTTTTGCCCTGCAACCAAAGACAAACCCCAGTCCGTCCTCACACGGAAAATCTTTTCCCCCACGAGAAAATCAACAAGACGATATCGGCCAGCAGGCTCGATAGCAATAACTTCCAATAGAAGACCACCATTTACGGCTTCGCCATCTATATGCACATATTCTGGCCTTATCCCCATGATGAATTCCCTGCTTTGGTAATCCTTGAGAACATCGATCAAGTCTGGTCTGTGAAGTTTCAAACGGTAATCCGTTCCTTTCAAAACCAGAGAATTTTCCTCGTAAACACATTCCACAAAATTCATGCCTGGGGTGCCCAAGAAATTACCCACAAAAACCGAGTTCGGATGCTCGTACAGCTCCTGGGGAGAACCAGTCTGCAAAATTAACCCATCCCTCATAACCACTATTACGTCCCCCAGGGCCATGGCTTCCCTCTGGTCATGAGTTACATACACAGTTGTAATACCGATTCTTTTTTGGAGTTTCCCTAACTCACTCCGCATTTCCTCACGAAACTTTTCATCCAGCGCACTCAGCGGCTCGTCAAGCAAAAGAACGTTAGGTTCACGAACAACAGCTCTCGCCAAAGCAACTCTTTGCTGATCCCCAGGTGGCAAAATACTTGCTTTATATTTCAAAAGATTCTTTAACTGAAATATCTGAACCACCTCTTTGACTTTCTCCTCAATCTTCCTGGGAGGCACACGACATGCTCTTAAAGGAAAGGTAATATTTTCAAGCACACTCATGTGCGGATAAAGAGCGTAAAACTGAAAAACCATACCCACATTTCTCTCACTGGGGCTTAAACCGGTTACATCCCTTTCGTCAAAATAAATTTTTCCCTCAGTGGGAATCTCCAAACCAGCTATACACCGCAAAGTGGTGGTCTTCCCACATCCAGAAGGCCCCAACAGGACCACGAAACTGCCGTTTTCTACCTGCAAGTCAATACCGTCAACGGCTTTCACATTTCCATAATGCTTTTTCAAATTTTCTAATTTAACGCGTGACAATCCCCCACACCTACCTTCGCATGTTCTGCGCTGCTAATCTGTTAAGATATCGAATAAAAATGAGACTCAAACTCATGATCACAAGGAGTAGAATCACTCCATAAGCAGACGCCTCACCGGTATAAAAGTACTGAAAGGCTCTCTTATAAAGATCAAAGGAAAGGGTCTGCGTAGCACTGCCCGGTCCGCCACCAGTAAGGGTATAAATCAAATCAAAAGCCTTAATCGAGTCAATCATTCTAAACAAAACCGCTATGATTAAAACCGGAGCTGAAAGCGGAAGAGTAATGTGTCTAAATTTAAACCAGGAGGAAGCTCGATCGATCTCTGCGGCCTCGTAAAGATATTTTGGAATGGCAGTAAAAGCAGCCAGAGCAAGCAGAATCATGAATGGTGTCCACATCCAGGTATCCACAATGATCACGCTGTAGACACTTACGTTTTCCCGAGCCAACCATTCTACCTTACCCATTCCAAAAAGTGCCAGAATGTAATTCACGATTCCCCACTCAGTATTAAACATATACTTCCAGAATAACCCTACCACGATTGGACAGAGCATCATAGGCATAAGAATAAGGGTTAAAACAAGGCTTCTTCCCCTGAAGTTTTTTTGCAAAAGGTAGGCAATGCCGATTCCCAAAAGGAATTGCACCAGAACGTTTAAAATCACAAATTTTCCCGTAAAAATGAATCGTTCCCAGGTAAAAGGATCAGTCAAAATAAAAGAAAAATTCTCAACGCCGATGAACTTGGGTGGAGTCGCTGCTCTCAACACCGAAAAATTATAGAAACCAGACTTTATAAGGGTAATAAAAGGATAGCCAACTAAGAACAGTAAAATGAAAAGGCTGGGAAGGAGGAAGAAAAACATAAATGTCCGATCTGATAAACCATATGTCTTTTTTGCAGTCGTAAATTTATCACTCACCCTGGTAAACTTTTCCACCAAATCTTCTTTCTGATTCGCTGCCTCTGTATTCTTCCCCACTTTGTCCTTATTCATCTTTCACTCCCCACTTTCAGTGGAAATTTCATAAATCCTGAGATGATGACCAGGAATTAGCCGAAAAAGGTATCGTTTCCACATTGTTCCATCGATAGATTTCACCGGCAAAAGAGAACTAATAAAAAAGCCATCTTCTGAGCACACATATCCCACCGCGATACCATAATTTGTATACCAACTCCCTCGCCACTCAAACAAAAAGGGTTGATCTGCCAAACGAATAAGTCTTTCCACCTCCTGAATACTCGAGGGAAAATCATTTTCAAGAGAAACGGTCTTTGCTACAACTCTAACCGAACCACCTCGAGCATTGATAAATTTTTCCAAAATCGCCGATACCCCGCTCTCAGACTGTTCACAGGCACACTTTCTCCGCAACATTTCTACATCCTGCATCATGAGATGAACATTGGTCAACAAGAAATCCGGATCGTCCGGGTAGATGGGTATTTTAATGATGTTCTGCTCCTTCCAGTAGTCTGCCAAAGTGACAACGGCGTTAGAGAAACTACTCAAATAATACTCCCAAAAGGGGAAATCGTGACGGACCTCAACCCAGGAAAAACTTTCCTTCGGCAGTGGAAGAGATTCCGTCGGTAAAGAAGTGCTTCCCCAATCCATCTCTTTTTCTTCACACTCAGCCAGCGTAAAACGCAAAGAGTCACCTTTCAGATAAAGATCATTAAGAACTTTATCCCCATAGTTATAAATAATCCGTATCCAGAACGAGATAGGGTTAATATATGTCAAATGGGTATCCAAAACCTTAGCCCGGTCTCCAAAATGGCTCACCAGCGTTTCATGCGCCAGCCGCTTCGATTCCCCCAAGACCCTGGATAGATATTCCCCCAATCCTATTCCTATCAGCTGATTTTTGACAAAAACAAACTCGTAAGAAACATCTCTCGCTCCTCTGTAACCAACCACTTCCCCGATCATTTGATCTCGACAATCGAAAAGAGGCAACCTGTAACTCCAGTCCAAACCAAGTGAAATTTTCTTGAGAAGAGACCCGAGTTCCTGAGCAACGAAGACGGGGATGTTCGTGGCACCAAGCTGAAAACAGACCCAGAAACTTGCCAGAACCACGAGAAAAAAAACCGTGAATCGCTTCATCTTCTCCCCAGAACTCCAAAGGTCATTCCCATCAAAAGGTAATTTCGGATAAAAATGAACAGCACCAGAACCGGAACGATCAGGATAAACCCAGCTGCAGCAACCTGACCCCAGTCAAGACCTGCCGCACCAAGAGCCGCAGCAATTCTCGGAGGAAGGGTTTTCGCATACCGTGTCGTCACAATAGATGCAAAAGTAAATTCATTCCAGGCAAAGATAAAGCAAAAACCCATGGTCGCAGCAATACCACCTTTTACCGAAGGAATGATAATCTTCCAAAATATCTGCCAGCGGGTATACCCATCTACCAGCCCAGCTTCCTCGTACTGAACCGGTACAGAGTCATAAAAACATTTCATAATCCATATAGCCAATCCAAGGTTTGACATGGTGTAGAGCAAAACCATCCCAA
>JABUEZ010000128.1 GCA_013314795.1 Candidatus Profundicultor aquiphilus
TGAGCCAGTTTAGGGCCATGAGCCAAACCACAGACAAAAACGCCTTCGGTGGCGAAATCCACCGCGCGAAGTTTCACATGAGCTTCAAGGAAAAAGCCGTCCTGATTGAGGGGAACTTTGAACAATTGTGCCACTTCCCGGTTTCCGCTTTCCGGTTCAACACCGGTGCTGAGAACAATCCAGTCCGCTGGCAACGTGACTTCCTCTTCCAAAATGGTTGTTTTAACGCGCACAAAAATTTTGCCCCTTTCTCGGAAAACCGCAGGAACATCCCCATCGGCAAAGGGAATAAAAACCACACCCTCCTGGCGGGCTTCCCGGTAATATCGTTCAGCAAGACCGTAACTGCGAATATCGCGGTAGAGAATATACACTTCAGTCTCCGGATAAAGCTTCTTGAGCCTCAATGCATTTTTGATGGCCGTAAGACAGCACACCCGGCTACAATAAGGATGCTCCGCATTCCGGGAACCCACACATTGAATCATCACCACCTTCCCGGTTTGGAGGAAGCCCTTTTCCCCGAGAATCTTTTCCAGTTCCGTCTGGGTCATGACCCGCGGGTCTTCTCCATAGAGGAATTCCTGAGGATGATAGGCTCTTCCACCGGTGGCAATAATCACTCCACCATGCTTTACGGTTTCTTCCTGCCCATCCCGGTCCACAATCGTTTCAAAGTTCCCCACGAATCCGCTACTTGCTTTAATCGTGCTTTTAGTCATAACACGAATTCGAGGATGGGTCGTCACTTTTCCCACCAGGTCATTTTTAATCCGCACCAGGTCCTGCCCATCCACGGTGAGGCGTTCACGAAACCCACGTAACTGCCCTCCCAGTTCTTCTTCCTTTTCAACTAAATACACATCCAGTCCCTGTTGAGCAGCTTCCCAGGCAGCGACCATTCCGGAGAGCCCTCCACCGACCACCAGCACAGACTTCTGGAGAGACAGGGGCACAGGACTTAAAGGTACAAGAAGCGATGCCTTGGCAATGGCCATGGCCACAAGGTCTTTTGCCTTTTCGGTCGCTTCCTCAGGCCACTCCTGGTGAACCCAGGAACACTGATCGCGAATGTTGGCCATCTCAAAAAGGTAAGGATTTAATCCTGCCTCTCGAAGGGTTTCCCGGAAAAGTCCTTCATGAGTTCGTGGTGAACAGGAAGCAACAATCACCCGATTGAGGTTATATTCCCGAATTTTCTCCTTGATCCGTTCCTGGGTATCCTGAGAACAGGTGTAAAGGTTTTCCTCGGTGTACACCACGCCGGGAAAATTACGTGCCCATCCCATCACTTCCTGCGTATCAACCACACCGGCAATATTGATACCACATCGACAGATAAATACACCAATACGTACCGGTTCCGTGCTCACGTCCCTTTCCACTGGATACTCTTTCTCTTTGACTTCACTGAAACGGGCAGGATGAAGGAATGAGGCCACTTCACAGGCACAGGCACTGGCTTCTTGAACGGTATCCGGAATATCCTTGGGAGAAGAAATGCTACCACAGAAAAATATTCCTTCCTTACCTGAGCGAATGGGAGAAGAAGTATCGGTGTACGGCAATCCCCAGGGAGCAACGGCCAGGCCCAGATGCCTTAATTTCTCCTGTTCCTCTTCGGGAAGTTGCAATCCGACTGAAAGAATCACAAGATCAAAAACTTCCTTTTCTACCAGACCACCTTCGCCCACATAGGTTACTTCCAGATCGCCATTTTCCAACTCACGGATGTTACCAACCTTTCCCTTCACAAAGCGAATTCCCTCTTTTTTGGCCCTTTCATAGTAGCGCTCAAAATCTTTTCCATAAGCCCGAACGTCGATAGCAAAAATGGTCACCTCAAGAATTGACTCTCCTTGCTTTTCGTCTCCCGGAAGTGGTGAGGACCCACAGCCACAGACAGCACAGGCGTTTTCAGCCTTCTTTTCTACTACTAAATGTTCCTTTGCCACCAGAGCTTCTTTAATCGCGTACATGCAACATACCGAAGAACAGTACGGTTTGCCCCTTTCCTCGTCTCGAGAACCAACACACTGAACAAAAGCAATCTTTCGAGGAATCCTCTTGTCCGACGGACGCACGACCCTACCCTGAAAGGGACCCGAAGCATTGAGAATACGTTCAAAATCCAGGCTGGTCAAAACGTTTGGATATTTCCTGTATCCCAATTCCCGATAAGCCTTGGTAGGATCAAAAACGTCGCTTCCGGTGGCAAAAATCACCGCTCCAACACGGATTTCTTTTATGTGTTCTTCCTCTTCGTGCCGGATGGCCTGTCGCTGGCATGCTTCCACACAGCGCATGCATTCCGAACACTCCCCGCAGGAAAGACACCTTTGAGCTTCTTCCTGAGCTTCTTTCGGTGTGTACCCCAGGGTAACCTCCAGAAATCCTTTGAGCCGTTCAGAGACAGAACGCTTTGACACCCTCACTCTCGGCATCTTTCGCTCCTTCCAGGGAATATGCAACGGGGCAGGAAACCGTGACACCATATTTTTATTTCCACCCGTCAGATACCGGTCAATGGCAAACGCTGCTCTTTTCCCGTGAGCAATGGCCTCAACCAGAGTTGCCGGACCAAGCACCAGGTCTCCACCGGCAAACACGCCTCTTCGGGAAGTATGGAGATCCCCATCCGTAGCCACAGTTCCCCAGGAAGTGCACTCAATGCCCCTCTCTGGGAGTTCCACCCTCTGGCCAATGGCCACAATAAAAAGGTCTGCTTCAACCTGGTCCTCCATTCCGGGTATGATTTCCGGCCTCCGACGTCCTGATTCATCCGGAGCACAGAGCCGCATTACATACGTTTCCATAACGAGTTTGCCATCTCTTTCCACAAATCTTTTGGGAGCAGCACAGAAATAAAATTCCACTCCCTCTTCCTGGGCTTCTTCGACCTCTTCTTCTCGAGCCGGCATTTCTTCTCGAGAACGCCGATAATAAATTGCCACTTTTTTTGCTCCCCTCCTCAGCGCGCTCCGAGCACAATCGATGGCCACATTGCCACCGCCTATGACCACCACTGTTTCAGCATCAGGCACCTCTTCGCCTCTGTTGACCCTGGTGAGATAGCTCAAACCATCCATGACCCGGGGATGGTCTTCGCCCTCCACTCCGGCTTTCATTCCCTTCCAGGCGCCACAGGCCAGATACACCGCCCGGAAACCCTGCCGGAAAAGATCTTCGATCACAAAATCTCTACCCCACCTTCTCTGCAGAAAAACCTGAATACCCATGTCTTTGACAATGGCAATCTCCCGTTCCACGGTTTCTTTCGGCAGACGGTAGGCAGGAATCCCCAGAGTCATCATCCCACCCAAGCGATCCTGCGCTTCAAACACCGTGACCTGATATCCCAGAAGGCGCAGGAAATACGCGCAGCTCAGCCCGCTGGGCCCCCCACCCACAATGGCAATTCTTTCTTCTTTTTCCCCTTGTTTTGCAGGAAGGGCGACAATACCCTGGCTCACTTCAAAATCAGCCAGAAATCTTTTTAGATAAGGGATCCCCACAGCTTCATCCAGAAGCCCCCTCTGACATTCTTCCATACAGGGATGATGACAGGCTCGACCACAGATACCGGGAAAGGGATTGTCCATCCGCACTACTCGAATCGCTTCTTCAACACGCCCTTCCCGAATCAACGCCACATACCCTTCGGCCTTCTGCTCCAGCGGACAGGCAGCCTGACAGTTGGGTACCCCTCTTTTTCTGATTCCAAAAGCACTGGGAAAGGCCTGAGGGAAAGGCCGATAAATTGCTTTCCGCTCTGAAAGCCCCCCATCGAACTCATTGGGAACTTTGATCGGACAAGCCACTGCACAGTCTCCACAACCGGTACACCTATCGACATCGACAAATCGGCTCTTCTGTCTCACCGTTACGGTAAAATCCCCCGGCAGCCCCTGGATCGATTCGACCTCGGCACAGGAAAGGATTTCGATATTGAGATGCCTCCCGCATTCCACCAGCTTCGGAGAAAGAATACACATGGCGCAGTCATTGGTGGGAAATGTCTTATCCAGCTTCGCCATCGTCCCCCCAATAGAAAAGTCCTTTTCTACCAGGTATACCTTGAAACCAGCGTTCGCAAGGTCAAGCGATGCTTGAATTCCCCCAATCCCGCCGCCCACCACCATTACTGCTCCTCTAAGGTGGTTACCGCTCATTGTCTCTTCCTCCACCCGAAAAAGAGAGTTTTTCAATCTCTCTCTGATAAAAATCGAGATACTGCGGGAAGGAAAAAAGAGCGTTTTCAAAAAGGTAATTGAGACAATCGCGCCGCAGTTTCTGAGTTCTGCGGTCCAGGTCTTCGACGATTTCCTGCCACTCTTTGCTCACATACCCCTCTTCCACAGCCATTTCCCGCAGAACCTTCAGAATGTTGGTAAATTCAACATCCTGGGGACAATGAGCAGTACAGCGGTAACACCCCACACACATCCACAGATACTTGGAAGTCAACACGCTTTCTTTTTCGCCCAGGAGAACCTGATGGATGATACGCCTGGGGTTAAAATTTCCCTCTATCTCCGCCACCGGACATCCAGCCGTGCACACCCCGCAGGAAAAGCACACCAGTAACCCCTCTCCACCGGTTCGTGAAGCAACCCGGTATTTAAACTGCGGATCAACCAACCGTTCTTCTGCCATGGTTACTCAACCTCTCTTGAGGGTCGAGGGTAGAGATTACTCCTTGTGACGATTTCTGGTACAATACTTTCCCAGGCAATGGCCATGATATGTACCCCCCGAACCCCTTCTATCTTTTTCAACTCCCCAATGATTTCCACACAGATTTTGACACCTTCCTCTTTGGGATCTTTTGATTTCTCCATTCTCCTGAGAAGGTGCGTAGGAATCACCAGGCCGGGCACTTCATTCTCCATGTAACGCATAGCCTGAAGGGACTTCACCGGTATGACACCAGCAAGAATGTAGGCCTGCTCGTGAAGGCCCATTTTTCGCACTTCCTCCATGAAGCGAGCAAATATCTCCACATCGAAAACAGCCTGAGTCTGGATGAACTGTGCCCCCGCCTTAATTTTCTTTGCCAGACGATATACCCGGAACTCCATGGGATCAGCAAAGGGATTTTCTCCGGCTCCCAAAAAAGCCCTTACCTCTCCTTTTACGTTTTCACCGTTCTCAAAAACCTTTTTCTCGCACATGTTGTGGAAAATACTGAGAAGCTGTACCGAATCAACATCAAAGACATTTTTGGCCTGCGGGTGATTTCCCATGCTCTGGTGATCCCCGGTGAGACACAGAATGTTTTCAATCCCCAGGGCACAGGCTCCCAGGAAATCACTCTGCAGCGCGATCCGATTCCGATCCCGGCACACCATCTGCATTACCGGCTCTATTCCACACTCCCGAGCAATAAGGCAACTAGCAAAGCTACTCAATCGCACAATGGCTGTCTGATTATCGGTAATGTTGACTGCATCAACATATCCTCGTAGCTGAAGGCATTTCTTTTCGATTACACTTCGTTCAGTTCCCTTGGGTGGCCCCACCTCTGCAGTGACTGCAAAAAAACCCTTACGGAGAATTTCCTCCAAAAGGCTCATAACGTCACATCCTCACGGAACATCTTTCTCTGACCTCCATACCGAGAGGAAGACCAGTTTTTAGGAGGTTGAATCGAGAGAAGTTCTTCCAGCCTACCTTGGGCATTCATACGGTCATAAATGAGTTGCCAGGCGCAGTCCCGTTCCGGCTTCACTTCGCACTTGCCCCCTTTTGACCCCCCACAGGGACCATTCAGAAGGCTTTTCGCACACCGCGTTATCGGACAAACATTTCCAAAGTGATGAACGGTACAATCTCCACAACCCGAACATCGTTCCTCCCATACTCCCTGACGAATCGGAGCCCCCATGAAGGTGGTGTTGAGACCGGGCAACACCGATTTACCAGGAAAACCATCAGCAAGAACCTGAACCCCTATTCCACAGGCCAGAGAGAGGAGCACTTCATATGAGGCAATTTCCTCCTGAAGTAAAAGATTGAATTCTGGCTCACACTGTCTTTCGATAACACGGGCCTGTGCCGTGAATCCCTTCAAACAAAGAAGCGCGGCAAGCTCTCGAGCTTCCTTCTCTCCTCCAGACATACATACCGTAACACAGGTTCCACAGGCCAGGATCAACACGCTCTGAAAAGCTTTGAGATTCCCTATAATTTCACCGATAGGTTTTCTCTCTCCAACAATCATTTTGACTCTCCCACAGTATTTGATACCAGGCTCTCAACGGCTTTCTGAATCTCCCCCACCTTTTCGGCCGTTACGAAAGCACAGATAACCTTCCTGTTGATACCTGCTTCCCTAAGAAGAGCATTAACTCTCTGAACTTTTCGGAAAGCAAAATCACTTCCCCGCTGGTTTG
>JABUEZ010000129.1 GCA_013314795.1 Candidatus Profundicultor aquiphilus
GCAGCGCTTGCGGGAGGTTCTGGCGGTGTATCGAGAGGCGGAGGATTTGGTTAATGTCGGAGCATATGAACGAGGTTCAAATCCACGTATTGACTACGCCCTATCCATGATTGATAAAGTTAAAGCTTTTTTGCGTCAGGGGATTGGAGAGTATTTCTCTTTTGAGGAAACGTTACGTGAACTTTTTGGACTTTTTGGGGAGGTTAAGGCGTGAAGGAGTTCCAGTTTCGACTTCAAAAGGTGTTGGACACCTGTAAGTTAAAAGAGAACCTCATCGAGGTGAAGCTGGCTGAATTGGAAAGGCTGGCAGAGACGCAGAGGGTAAATCTTGCGCTTATGGAACAGAGGCGAGGAGAGATTCTCCTGGAACGTGGAGAAAGAAGGAATAACGGTGCTTCAATAAAAATCGAGGAGGAAATGCTTTACGAGCGATGCCTTGAGGATCTGGAAATCAGGGTGGAGAAGATGAAAGTTTTCATCAAACAATTGGAGGAACAGATTCGTCGCACTCGGGAAGAACTGGTGGCGGCGGCAATAGAGAGAAAAGTGGTGGAAAAGGTAAAGGAAAAGCAACATGAAGAATTTACGTTGGAAGTGACCAGAAACGATCAGAAAGCTCTGGACGAGATTGCAGTTCAGAGTTATTTGAGGAGGTAGCGATGGATTTATCTCATTTTCAAAGGGTTCTTGCTCGTATTGAAGAAATCGAGGGACGGTTTGCTTTTCAAAGGGTTATCCCTTCTTCGGAAAGGGATACTGCCTCTCTTGACGATTCTTCTCAGGAATCCTTTGAAAATCTCGTTGAGGAGTATGCTCGGAAGTACGAGATGGATCCAAAGTTGGTTAAAAGGCTGATTCAGGTGGAGTCTGGGTTTGACGCTGAAGCGATCTCACCCAAGGGGGCTATGGGGCTCATGCAGCTTATGCCTGAAACCTGTAACGACCTGGGAGTGGAGAACCCTTTCGATGCTCGAGAGAACCTGGAAGGAGGGTTACGATACCTGAAAGGTTTAATAGAACGGTTTCGGGACGTCAAATTGGCTCTGGCGGCTTATAATGCCGGTCCAGGAAGGGTGAGGGAGTATGGAGGAGTTCCACCTTTTCCTGAGACTCAACAGTTTGTGAAAAAAGTGCTGGGAGGGTAACCAATGGCCGTTACCGGGGAAGCGATCAAAACAAGCTCGAAAAAGAAACCCCGTATCGCCCAGGAAAAGAGAAAAGGGGGCTTTGCTACATCAACAACTACCGGGAAATCTGCCCCCACTCGCCGAAACGTTGGAGAAGCTATAATGTATCTTCTCATTTTTGGTCTGGTTTCAATTCTTTTTCTCAATTTCATGGGAATAATCGAGATACCCTTTTTGCAGTTTTTACGTCCGGGAGGGAAAATTTCTTCCTCCCAAATTTCCTCTTCTGAAGGTGTGTCATCCCAGGTGAAAGAGGAAATGGCTCTCTATCAGGGACCTCGGCTTGAGGTGGTTAATACTCCGGAAACTTCTTCTCTTAACGACAAACCGGAGATAAAAGGGGCGGAATCTACCCCGGTAGGCGACGACGGTGTAGAGGTTGTGGTGGAGGGTGAGCATTTATCGGAAACGTCCCAGGTCCAGGAGACTTCTTCCCCTTCACTTCCGGAAAAGGGGTCCGATGAGGAAACGGCTTCTAACCCGGAGAATGTGTACCGTATCGCGAAAATCTACTCGGCCATGGAACCGAGGGAAGCAGTCCAAATCTTGGAGAAGTTTTCTGATGAGGAGGTGGTGGTAATCCTTTCGGCGATGAAAGAAAGGCAGGTGGCGGAAATCCTGAAGGCGTTTCCGGTAGAAAGAGCAGCGGAGATTGCTCGGAAAATGATGAAAGGAAGGTGAGTGTATGGAGGGTTTGTTTATTTTTCCAGGCCTCGTTGAAGCTGGGCAAAGTGGCAGAAGTATCTCGTTTCCTCAGGAAGGAGAAAGTTCTTTAAAAAGTGGCGGTATCAATATTGACTTTGACCAGCTTCTAAAAGACAGTGTGAAGAAGGTCGAAGAGGGATTGTGGGATACGACCTTATCCTCGATGAGAAGCTGTGGTCCCTGTGGGAGCGAAGGTGGAACCCAGACTGTGAACCCCTGTTCCTTTGCCTCTGCTCCCGTGGCAACCAGACTTTCCTGTTCTTCTTCAAATTGTGCCCCCGTTTCTCTATCGAGTTGTTCATCTCCGGAGAGCTTTGCTTCTGGTTTTGATCTGACCTCGGTAAGAGAAGGTATCGGGCAATTTCTGGAGAACCTGGAAGCAATCAACCTTAGTCTGGATCTGGGTGGAAAGGGAGTGGTGCAGATCCAGGGAGCTCGAAACGAGAATGGAGAATTTACTTTTCAGATTCAGGGAAGTAAAGATGCCCTTACTGAGCTTTTTACGGCGCTTTTTGGCTATCTTGCCACCATGGTCCAGGGTGAAGGTGGGATACCAAATACTTCTCAGAGTTGTTCTTTTGCTTGTAATCAGGATTCCATGTTGCCCTGTGGCAATAGCACCAGTACCTCTTTGACCAGTATCGTTTCCCCCTGTGGTTCCTCCATTGGGACTACTGTTGAGGTGAGCGAAAATAGCGGGGAGATAGCGGATGGTGAAGAACCTGAGGCCAACGTGGAGACAGAAATTCCTCTGGTAACAGTTGCGACAGAGGAAGAGGAAGGAACGATTCCGGTAATAGGGGAAGATTTTTCCCCGGATATTACTCAGGCCGAGCCTGTAGCCGATGAAATTCCGGAAACTGGCGATGATTCTTTAGCGATGGCTTCCGGCGACGGCGAAGCGGTACAGAACAGGAAAGAGACAAGAGATAAAACTTCGGATGTGATGGATGGCTTTACTTCGCTGGAGGATGGAACAAACACTCCCCGGATGACCTCGGTTTCTCCTGAGAGTAACGTCATTTCGGTTCCAAATTTAACCGATACGAATCAGGTGGAGAAGATTTTTGACAACATTCTTCGTTTTGTGTCCCGGGAGAATGGTTCCAAAGAAGTGGTGATTAAGTTACAGCCTGAGTCCCTGGGTTCGATCGTGGTTCGCCTTAAGGAAGACACCGGTCACCTGCAGTGTGTATGGGAAATAGCCGATGCCAGGACACGTGAGCTTATTCAAAGGAGCCTTCCGCTTCTGGAAACCCGTTTGCAGGAACAGGGTTTTACCTTTGCAAACTTCTGGAGTGGAAGTGCTCAGGAACAGTTCAACTGGCAGCGTTCTTCAGGATGGGTTTTGGGAAGCTTATCGGATGTTGTGGGAGAAATCGCTGAGGAAGATACCCCGGCGTTTACAGCGGATTACCGGGTTAATCTTCTGGCGTAGGAGGGAGAGTCATGATGATCTCTTCTGTATCCCAAAGTAATACGGTGGAAAGCCAAACCGAGGCAACTGAAAAGAAAAACGTTCTGGGCAAAGATGATTTCTTAAAGCTTTTGATTTTGCAACTGAGAACGCAGAATCCCCTGAATCCCATGAATGATCGAGATTTTGGTGCCCAACTGGCTCAGTTTAGCACTCTGGAAGCCACTCAGAATATGGAAAAGACCATGGAGAACCTGTTTCTTCTCCAGGCTGGATCTCTGGTAGGAAAAACGGTGGAGCTTCGGGATGGTACAAGTGGGACAGTGGACAGAGTCATCCTGGGTGGGAGTACACTGGCCGTTGAGGTGAACGGAGCGGAGTATCAGTTTTCAGAAGTGGTAAAGGTGGGATGAGCAGGTGGTGGAGAATATCAACAGTTTTCGATCACCAGAGATAGGAAACGAGGTATTGACTCCCCTGCGAAAGAATGCTCTCAGGGGAAGTATCGGAGAAAGCTCCTTTGAACAAGCTCTTCGGGGAGAAGAGCTCAAGTTTTCTCTCCATGCCAAAAAACGGATTCAGGAAAGGTCTCTGGTTTTGGATGGGAAGACCATGGAATCCCTTCAGGAAAGCCTGAGGGTTCTGGAGAGTAAAGGGGCTCGGAATTCCCTGGTGATGGTGGGGAATACGGCTTTTGTGGTCAATGTCCCGAACCGTCTTGTGGTCACCTGTTTTGACCAGGAAGCGGGGAAGGGAAGTGTGTTTACCAATATTGATTCGGCGTTTATTATTTAATTCCGGAGCTGGACCGCTTGGCGGGGGCTCCATGCGGGAGGTTGAAAAACCATGATGAGGTCTCTATTTTCTGGAGTATCAGGCTTGAAGAATCATCAAACACAAATGGACGTTATTGGAAACAATATTGCCAACGTCAACACCGTTGCCTTTAAGGCCAGTCGGGTAACTTTTGAGGACATCCTGAGTCAAACTCTTGAAGGTGCCCGGAGTCCTGTTGCTGGTGGACCCGGCGGAGTCAATCCTACGCAGATTGGATTGGGGATGACGATCTCGAGCGTCGATACCATTTTTACTGCAGGGAGCTTGCAGACCACTGATAACCCCACAGACCTGGCTATTCAAGGAGATGGGTTTTTTGTGGTAAGTGATGGCAACCGGACCTACTATACCCGGGATGGGTCTTTTTCCATGTCTGCCGACGGGTCGCTGGTGACTTCCGGAGGGTATCGGGTGCAGGGGTGGTTGGCGGATAGCGATGGGAATATTGATACCACACAGGCTTTGCAGAATGTGGTAATCCCAGTTGGAACTCAGATGAAGCCAAAAGCGACAGAAAACATCCTCTTTGAAGGAAACCTGGATGCGAATTTTGCTGATGCGAAAACCTGGACAACCAATACTCAGGTTTATGATTCTCTGGGAAATGCTCATAATCTGGTCATCGTCTTTACCAAAAATGGCAGTAATACCTGGGGCTGGGAAGCCACCCTTGATGGCACCCAGAGCGGTGGTACCGGAACGGTAACGTTTGGGGCTGACGGATTAGTGAGTGCCGGGGGAACCGGGAATCTGGCCTTTACCATTCCAGGGGCGAGTGCACTCAATATTACGGTTGATTTTTCTCGAATGACCCAGTTTGGCGGGACTCCAACGGCGTATGTCAATCTCCAGGATGGGTACGAAGCAGGGAGCCTCGAAACGGTGAGTGTCGATTCCAGTGGTATTATTACCGGTATTTTCACCAATGGCCAATCTAAATCCTTGGGACAGATTGCTCTGGCTACTTTTCCAAACCCGGCGGGACTGACCAAGATGGGTGGGAACCTTTATCAAATTTCCAATAATTCCGGTGCTCCCAATATTGGAGCAGCAAATTCTGGTGGGAGAGGGAGCATCGCTGTGGGAGCTCTGGAGATGTCGAATGTAGACCTTGCTCAGGAATTCACCAATATGATTATCACTCAGAGGGGGTTCCAGGCCAACTCCAGGGTTATCACCACGTCTGATGAAATGCTCCAGGATCTCATTAATATCAAAAGATAGGAGGTAGCGTAGCCCCCACCTCAAGGTGGGGGCAAGAAAGCCATGATTAGTTTGACCCGGTTTAACGGTTCGGTGTTTGTGCTCAATGCGGATTTGATTGAGGTGCTGGAAGCTACGCCTGATACGGTGATTACTCTGGTTACAGGGAAGAAATATGTGGTTAGGGAGTCGGTGGAAGAAATTATTGAAAAGATCATCGATTTTCGGAAAAAGAGTGGAGGGGGCAAAATTATGATTTCCAGAGTGGACAAGGAAACGGAGGAATGAGATTATGGACAGAGCTACGGTTATTGGGCTTGCTTTGGGTATTGTGATGATTCTTTTTGGTCTTTTCTCTTCCGCCGGTGGTAATTTTATGATGTTTGTCAACTTTCCTTCAGTGCTGATTACCGTGGGCGGAGCCGTGGCGTCAACACTCATCAGCTTCCGCTTTGAGCAGGTCATGAAAGCCATGAAACTTTTTCAGATTGCCATGCGGGAAAAATTACCCACGCCTCAGGAAATCGTGGGAACTCTGGTTTCCCTGGCCGAAAAAGCTCGCAAGGAAGGGCTTCTGGCCTTGGAAGAAGAAGCCGAACGGATACAGGATCCGTTTTTCCGCCGGGGTATTCAGCTCGTGGTAGATGGTACCGATCCCCAGCTTTTGAAAAGTATTCTGGAAACCGAGCTTCTCTTTCTGCAGGAACGGCACAAGGTGGGAAGAGGAATTTTTGAAGCTATGGCTTCTTACGCTCCAGCTTTTGGACTCATTGGAACTCTTGTAGGTCTTGTGGCCATGCTGGTGAATCTCGATGATCCCAAGAAAGTAGGACCCGGAATGGCGGTGGCGATGTTAACTACCCTCTATGGGGCGATTATTGCCAATGCCTTTTGTCTTCCAATTGCCAGTAAACTCAAATTACGGAGCGGTGAAGAGGTTTTGCTGAAGGAGGTCGTCGGGGCTGGGCAGCACTTTGGCCTGGGCCACATCGAGGTTCAGCATGGTGCGCAGTTGCACTTGGCCGCGACCGCCGCGATCCACCAT
>JABUEZ010000130.1 GCA_013314795.1 Candidatus Profundicultor aquiphilus
TCTGGGAAAAACTGGATGTGGCGATAGTGGGAGCAGGTGATCCCCGTTTGGGGAAGGTGCCGGTGCCCCAGTTTTTTTTCAGTGATCCGGTTTCGGCAAAGATTCTGGCCAAAGAAGGTGTGGTGGGGGATTTATTGTGTCATTTTTTGGAGCACGATGGATCGCTCAGTGACCCGGTTTTTGACCGTCGGGTGATGAGCATTCCTCTTTCCTGGTTGAAGAAGGTTCCCTGCGTGCTTGGGGTGATTGGTTTGGTGGAAAAAAAACATGTCCTCCAGGCGGTGTTGCGTGGAGGATATATCAATGTTCTCATTACCGATGCAGAAACGGCCAGGGCTGTGCTGGAAGAAAAGGGTGAAGGGGGTGAGAGGGGAGGAAACGAACGTGATTTTGGGGCAAAAGATATTTCGAATAACCTTATAGAAAGGAGGCGTGAGTAATGAGAAAACTGCTGTTTGTCGGTCTTTCCGTTTTGGTGGTGTTGTGTCTATCGGTCGTGTACGCTGATATGACTCTTACCAACGCAGGTGGAGAGTCAATTACGTTTACCGATGAGGAACTGGGAACAATTATTACTTCCGGCGAGAAACCGTTTGAGGGTGTTACCATCACCATCACCGTGAATGAGGGTGGTCCCAAAGGGGGTATCTCTGGTCCGCTCTATGAATGGCGGGATGTTTGGGAGAAATTGACCGGGGCCAAGCTGAACATTGTGGAGATTCCCTACGCTGAGCATTATCCAAAGGTGATGACGGATCTCCTTACTGGAACCGGTCAGTATGATGGGTTTATGATTGGTTCCGACTGGATGGGCGAACTGGTGGCAGGTGAGTACATCGTTCCCATCGATAAATACATGAAGGATCCCCGTTTCCCCAAATGGGACCCCGAGTCGTTACCACCTTCTATCCGGACGCTCTATACCTGGGGTGATACCTGGTATGGGCCACTGAATGATAGTGATGGTCAGGTGCTTTACTACCGCAAAGACATCCTCAACAATCCGGATTACCGTGCCAAATTCAAGGAAAAATATGGGTATGAGTACAATGTACCACCCAAGACCTGGAATGAACTCTATGATATTTCTGAATTCTTCAATGGTTGGGACTGGAATAACGATGGGGAACCAGATTCCGGTATCGTTATGCACTTAAAAGTTGGTGCTCAGGGAATGTACCATTACGCTTCGCTCTCGGCGCCATTCTGCATCATGCCTGGAGAAAAGGTGGATAAGTACCATAACGTGTACTGGTTTGACCCCGAAGACATGAAACCTCTTATCAATAGCGAGGGGCACGTCAAGGCGCTAGAGTTCCAGTTGAAGCTGGCCAAAACTGGTCCGGATGCCCAGGTTGCCTGGAGTCTGGGTGAGGCCTGGGATTACTTCCTGAGAGGGAAAGCAGTCTTCACCTTCTCCTGGGGTGACGTGGGGTCTTTGGTCCAGGATGAAGCCCGTTCCAAGATTAAGGGAAAGATGGGTGCTTCGATTCTTCCCGGAAGCCTTGAAGTCTATGATCGGTCTCAGGGGAAATTTGTGACCTTTGAAACCCCCAATGTGTGGGGTAACACCACCGGTGGTTCCTGGCATGGTGTGATTTCGGCGCTCTCCAAGAACCCGGAGGCCGTGTATCACCTTCTGGCTTTCCATGCCACCAATAAGATCAGTCTCTGGAACGTTCAGCGAGGCTGGACCGGCGTTGACCCGGGAGCTAAATTCCACTTCCTGCCACCCTATGGAACGGCGAGTCTCGATGATTATGTGGCCAATGGGTTCAACCCCGACGATGCGCAGGAGTACCTCAAAGCATACTACGATAACTTCTTCGCTCCCAACATTGCACCCTACCTGCGGATTCCCGGTGGAAACGAATACTGGGTGGCTCTGGACCGGCACCTCTCTGAAGCTTACACCGGACAGGCTTCGGCTAAGGAAGCGCTCGATCGGGTAGCGCGAGACTGGGAAGATATCACCAACCGCTATGGTCGTGAGGAACAGCTCAAAGTTTACCAGGAATCCATCGGGTATAAAGCCGAGTAGTATTACCAAGTACGATTTCAGGGGAGCCAGTGGCTCCCCTGAGGGGGGATAAACAAATGGGTTTAAAAAGTGGGCGGATTAAATATCCTTTCATTCTTCCCTCGATGATCTGGGTTCTGGCTTTTACCATTTTCCCTCTCATTTATTCTTTTGGATTGAGCTTTTTCCGGGTTCGTCTGGGAAAGCCGGCGACTTTTATCGGATTGAACAATTTTATCCGCATTCTCAGTGACTATAAGTTGGGGAATTCCCTTCGGGTTACTCTGATGTATGTGGCGATCACGGTGAGTATCCAGCTTGTTTTGGGGATCCTCATTGCGCTTCTTTTTCATCAGGAAATAAAGGGGAAATCAATTTTTCGGGCTTTGCTGATCCTGCCCATTTTCTGTACCCCGATAGCGGTAGGATATCTGGGTTTGACCATTTTTTATGAGGAAGGCGGGCCACTGAATAGCATTTTAATGAGTCTTTTTGGCTGGAAGGTTCCCTGGCTTTCGAACCCTTTCTGGGCCTGGGTGGCGGTATTGCTTCTTGATATCTGGCAGTGGACTCCTTTCTGTTTCCTGGTGATTTTGGCTGGTCTCCAGTCGCTGCCGGAAGAAATCTACGATGCTGCGTATATTGACTCTTCTTCGGAGTGGGAAATCTTCCGTAAGATTACGTTTCCCATGGTTCAGCCGGTTGTAGTGATTGTTCTTCTTTTGCGCCTCATCGAATCTTTTAAAATTTTTGATGTCATATACAGTTTGACCGGGGGAGGACCGGGAACGGCTACCGAAGTTTATTCCCTCTATACCTATCGAACTGGGTTGAAATTTTTTGATTTTGGGTATGCGTCGGCTTTGGGGTACGTGCTTTTAGCCATGGTTATGGTTGTGGTGAACCTTTTCTTCCGAAGGGTCCGTCAGGTTTACGAGTGAAGGGGGAAGATATATGGGTGTGGTCAGAAAAAAATCCAAAAGTCTTGCTGTCGTTCGATACGTTCTGGCGCTTCTCGTGGTGGCGTGGGCAGTATTTCTGATTTACTGGGGTGTGGTGACATCGCTCAAACCTCCCGCTGAAACCTTCACCATTAGCGGTATTTCTGTGCCTGTACTTCAATTTCGTCCTACTCTTGAGAACTGGAAAACGGAACTCTCCACGCGAGAGAGCCGATTTACTCTGACAAATAGTGTTATCGTGGCAGTTTTTGCCACCGTAATGGCGATGCTTTTGGGGGTGCCGGCGGGATATGCTCTGGCTCGCTTTCAATTTCGGCGGATGAAAAACCGGGATCTCACTGTCTGGTTCCTCTCCCAGCGGGTTTTGCCACCGGTGGTGGTGGTGATTCCTTTCTTTCTTTTGATGCGGACTTTAAAACTTCTCGATACCCAACTGGCCCTTATTTTGATCAACGCCACCTTTACTTTGCCCTTTGCAGTGGTCATCAGCCGACAGGCTTTTCAGGAATTACCGGTGGAACTCGAAGAAGCTGCGGCGGTGGATGGGTGTTCCGATTTCACCGCCTTCTTGCGCATTGCCTTTCCTCTGGCTGCACCCACGTTAGTGGCCGTGGCGGCTATTTGTGTGGCTTTCACCTGGAATGAGTTTCTCTTTGCGCTTTCCCTAACTTCTTTAAAGGCCAAGACTTTTCCTGTGTATCTTGCCGGTGCTGAAGATACCAGGGGTGTTCAGTTCTGGTTCATGGCCACCCGAGCCATGTTAGCTCTGGGGCCACCGACGGTGCTTGCACTTCTCATCCAGCGTTACATTGTGCGCGGTTTAACTTTTGGAGCCGTCAAAGGTTGATCATCGTTAGGCCAGGTCCTCGCCCTTGGAAGCGAGGACCTGTTTTTTGCGGTAATAGAGAAAAAGTCCTTTGAGGATTCCGGCAACGGGGATGGCGATGATGAGCCCCAGTGCTCCCAGAAGCTGTCCCCCGACCATGAGGGCAACAAGGACGGTCAGAGGGTGAAGGCCCATTTCCTTTCCCATGATTTTGGGGGTGACAAGAATACCTTCAATCAGGTTGATCATGCCAAAAAGCGCCACCACACCAATGATCACCCAGATGGATTTGGTGCTGGCGAAGAGAAGGGCAATAAGCGTTCCCACGATTGGGCCGAGGTAAGGAATGATGTCAGTAATTCCGGCAATTACTCCAATAAGGAGTGGAAACTCGACCCCCATGGCTAAAAGTCCGACTGTGGCTGAAACGCCTACGAAGAGAGAGAGAATCATTCTTCCTAGGACAAAGCTTCCCAGGATACGGTCGATCTCTCGCAAAATCAGCACGAATTCTCGGCGTTTTTCCGGGGGGAACAGTTTGACCAGGGATTTACGAATTTTACCGGCATCGGTCATGAAGTAGTAAAGGGCAAAAGGAGTAACAACCAGGGCAAAGAAAAGCACAGTCATGAATAAAGACACAAGATTAAAGATATTTCTGAGAATTCCGGTGAGGTAGTTTTGCAGATTCTGCAGGAGGTTATTCAGGAATTCTTCTATAGATTGTGCTAAATTGAAGTCGGGGTAGCGTTTGTCGAGGTAGCGGGCTATTTCGATGATTTTTTCGGCAATTTTTGAAGTGTAGTCAGAGGAAGAGGCAGTGAAGGATTTGAACTGAGAAATCACCTCGGGAACAATGAGGAAAAAGAGAAGCAGAGCAAAAAGGATAAGTCCCACAAAAATGATGGTGGTAGCGGTTTTCCAGGAAAGCCCCCGGCGGTTGAGGTATCTGGCTACAGGGACGAAAGCATAAGCGACAATCCCTGCCAGGGCAAAGGGAGCAAGTACGTTACGTAGAAGGTATACAAGATAGAGGGATATGATGATGAGGACCAGGTAGTAAAAATTTCGCAATATCTTTTCTTGAGAGTGGAGCAATTGTCTTTTCCTTTCTTTCGATTCGTGTATAATAGTATTCTATGATTTTTTAAATTTTCTGACAAGGACTGAATCAGAGAATGTTGGAAACACAGAAAATTACGGCCATTGTTCCAGCGTATAACGAAGCTACCCGGATTGCAAAGGTTCTGGAAGTGCTTTGCCGGGTCGACTTTATCGACCGTGTCATTGTGGTTGATGATGGTTCTCATGATAAAACTTTTGAGGTCGCCCGGCGGTTTCCGGTTGATGCAATCCGCCATTCTCACAATAGGGGTAAGGGTAAGGCTTTAGTTTCGGGAATTCGCCGTGATCCTGAAAGTGATATGTATCTCTTTCTGGATGCAGACCTCATCCATCTCCGCGAGGAGCATGTTCTGGGTCTGGTTGAGCCCCTGGTTCGATACCCGTTTTTGGATATGACTATTGGTGTCTTTAAAGGTGGAAGGGGTTCGAGTGACTTGGCGCAGAGAGTATTCCCCATTTTGAACGGTCAGAGAGCCGTGCGAGGGAGCTGGGTGCGGAATCTTCCTGATTTTTCTTGGACTCGCTTTGGGGTAGAGGTCTTTCTCACCAAGTTTGCCTATGATTCGGCGGCCAATGTGGAGATGGTTCCCCTGTGGGGACTTGCCCATTATCATAAGGAAGAAAAGTACGGCCCCTTTATGGGGTTTTATCATCGAGTGAAGATGTACGTGGAGATTTTTCGAACGTATGTCCTGTACGAAGGGAAAATCAGAGGAGTAGAAAGAGTTGTGGGTGAGGAGGAGAAACGTTATGCCCGAGTGTAACCTGAAAGCCAATTTAAATCAATGTACCTGTACCTATCTTTCCTGTCACCGTCGAGGGAAATGCTGTGAATGTGTGGTCTACCATCGCTCCCATGGGGAACTCCCCGGATGCTTTTTCCCCAGAGAAGCTGAAAAAACGTACGACCGCTCGATTCGGAAGTTTGTCGAAGTTTACAGCAAGGGATAGGAATGGAGGTCATAGATCTAACGCTTCCCCTTTTTTCAGGTTGTCCTGCTTTTCCGGGGCAACCCGCGGTTACCATTTTCCCCTGGCATGACTTGTCGCTCCATGGGAGCAGAACCCATGCCCTTTTTATGGTGGACCATACCGGGACTCATGTTGACGTCCCGGCTCACTTTGTGCAAGAGGGAAGAACGGTTGAAACAATGGACCCGGGGAAATTCATAGGTGAGGCCATAACCCTTGATGTATCTTCTTGTGTACCGAAAGGTATCCTCAATCTCCCCGAGTTCCGTTCTCTTTTGGAGAAAACCATAGAAAATACTATCGTTCTTCTTTACACTGGCATTGATGCCCTTTTTGGGAAAGCAGAGTACTTTCAACAGCAATTCAGTATTTCCGAAGAAGTGGCCAATTTTCTGGTGGAACAAAAAGTAAAAGGGGTAGGAATTGATGCCCCCAGTATCGATTCCTACCCCTTTGCAGCTCATCGTATTTTCCTTGCTCATGAAAT
>JABUEZ010000131.1 GCA_013314795.1 Candidatus Profundicultor aquiphilus
TCCGTTCATTTCTTCCTTTTGAACTTCCTGCCCAGGGTTTAGCCCATGTTCCTGAAGGTCGCCGGATTTTTGCCACCCTTACTGTAGAGGAAAACCTGACTCTAGGACTCTACGGTATCCGTGACCGCCTCGATGAAAAAGAAAAAGCTCGCCGCAAAGACTGGATTTTTCACCTTTTCCCTATCCTGCGAGAACGCCGCCGGCAACTGGCTGGAACCCTTTCCGGGGGTGAGCAGCAGATGCTGGCCATTGGGCGAGGGCTCATTTCCCGCCCTCAGGTTCTCTTAATGGACGAACCCTCCCTGGGGCTGGCACCCCGCATTGTGCAGGAAATCTTTCGTGTCATCCGCGAGATTCACGAAGAAGAGCATGTCTCGATTCTCCTGGTTGAACAGAATGCCCGTAAGGCTCTATCCGTTGCCAGTTATGCGTATATCCTTGAAACCGGTCGCATTGCGATTGAGGGAAAAGCTACGGATCTTGCTCAAGATGAACGGGTGCGGTCGGCGTATCTTGGGGGGTCAGGGGTAAAGAGGAGGCAGAATGGCAGCATTCAATCCTGAAAAAACCGCTGGGTGGAGCCCAGCGGTTTTTTACTTACACAACTTTAATGGCTTTTTCACTTTTCCACAGGCCGTGGATGTTGCAGTACGAAGTGACGTAAAGAGTTCCAGGTCGGTCGGTTTTGAAAGAAAACTGAACGTGGGAATGCGTGTAAACCGGACCCTGGTTTGGTCCTTCTACGCTTTCCCCATGGGCAGTGAATTCAAACTTTCCCACCTGATAAGGGAACTTGCCATCCTGGGGCATGAAGTAGGCTTCGATCCACCGGATATGGTGTTCGGTGGTGTTGGGATGGGGGATTTCCTTTCCTACGGTAACCTGGAAATGGGCCCATTCCCCTTTTTTGACTTCGTCGGGTCCTTCAATGACCGGAACGTGTTTTTCTGCTTTCCAGTCGGCTGATTTGAACAGTTCCTCAAAAGCCATGGTGATAACCTCCTTTAGAAACCTTTAAATTTTTCCCGAGGTGCGCCACAAACTGGACAAAACTGCGGTGCTTCGTTTTCCACGGTGTACCCGCAAACTGGGCAGATATAGACGGTTCCCAACTCCAGGTCTTTTCCCTGCGTGGCTGCCTCTTTGGCTTTTTTGTACATCTCGGCATGAATTTTTTCGGCTTCCAGGGCATAGTGGATGCCACGCTGGGCTTCTTTTTCCTCCTGGAGTTTGGCCACCGCATCGTAGGCGGGGTACATTTCTTCCACTTCAAAGGTTTCGCCAGCGATGGCGGCGTCCAGGTTTTTGACCGTGTCGTTGATGTGGCCCAGATTGCGGAAATGGTTGGTGGCATGGACCTGTTCGGCAAAAGAAATGGCCTTGAAGAGGCGAGCGATGTTAGGTTTCCCTTCCCGTTCGGCGACTTCCGAAAAGATAAGGTATTTCATGTGAGCCTGCGATTCTCCAGCGTAGGCGCCTTCCAGATTTTGCTGGGTCATTTTGCGTTTAACCATGAATAAACCTCCTTCCTGGGAAAGATTGCTGTTTGTAAAAACCAGGCCAGGAGAAAAGATATTCCGGTTACTGTGGAAGTTACCAAGAAAAAATCTCATCCTTTCCCAAGATGCGGTATCATATAAAGGGGGCTAAAGTATTTCTGGAAAAAGCCGAAAAAATAGGGTAGAGAAAATGAGCTTCATAAAGGAGTGAGAGAACGTGGCGCAGGAACTGCAATTGGTGGCGTTTCAGTTGGGTGAGGAAAGTTACGGGGTGGATATTGCTCAGGTACAGGAGATTATCAGGATGCAACCGGTCACCAAAGTCCCCGGAGCACCCACGTTTGTGGAAGGGGTCATCAACTTAAGGGGACGGGTGATTCCCGTGCTTGACCTCCGGAAGCGTTTCAATCTTCCCGCCAGGCAGGATACCAAGGACACCAGGATTGTGGTGGTGGAAGTGCCTCCCCATACGGTGGGAATGATTGTGGACGCGGTGGACGAGGTATTGCGTATCAGTGAGGACAAGGTGGAGCCGCCTTCACCCTTTATTGCCTCCATCGATACCGAGTACCTCCGTGGAGTTGGGAAACTGGAAGGGAAATTACTCATTCTCCTTGACCTTTCCAAGGTGCTCAGTAAAGAAGAGAAAAACGCTCTGGAAGATTTAAAGGGTATGGCTAAAGAAGAATAAGTGAGGGGGGAGGAGCACCCAGCATCGGTCTTCTTGTGAGCATATTATCCTGGATGACGGTTTTGAGAAGGTATCTGTTCGCGGAAGACATTTCTCTTTCTTGCTCGGAGAGGGGGTTGTGGAAGAAATGATCACGACGGTGAAACAGAGGGGGTATTGTGGTAATGGGGCGCGCCATCTATGACCTGCCCCTACGAAATTATTCTTTTGCAAAACCCCCTGCAGTGAAAGAGCGGGTTGGTTTTTCGGCGCTCGGGGTTGGAGATGCGATAAAGATCTGTTGCGGTGAGCTGGTTATGGAATCCTATCATGTGCAGGGAGTTAAAACAGGTGGTGGTGCTTGATGTCCCTTGATTTTCCCGATTTTGAACACGATGCCTATTTTCCAGAGAAGAAAGCGGTTGCCCGTTTGCGCAAAAGCGATCTTTTGGGAAGGTGGACCATTCTTTACTTTTACCCTCGTGACGGAACGCCGGGGTGCACCCGGGAAGCCCTGGAGTTCAGCGAATCTCTTCCGGAGATTCGCCGTCTGGGTGGGGAAGTGGTGGGAGTGAGCACACAGTCGCCGGAGAGTCACCGGAAGTTTGCCGAGAAGCACGGGTTAAAGCATGTTCTGATGAGTGATGACGGAACCCTGAGTCGAACTCTGGGAATTCTTAAGGAAAGCGGTACCGCTTTGCGGAGTACGTTTCTCGTTTCCCCCGAGGGGAAAATCGAAGCGGTCTGGAAAAATGTTCGGGTGCCGGGACATGTTAAAGAGGTTGTTGAACGCTTGAAGGCGCTCCGTTCAGGGTGAGTGAACCACTTTTCCGCATCGAATCGGTGTTGCGAGCTCGATTTTTGACCCGGGTCAACCGGTTCGTGGTAAGGGTGGAGGGAGAAAAGGGACAATTTTTACTCTCTCTCAATAACACAGGACGCTTAGAAAAATTGCTCCGGGAAGGGCATACGGTGTTATTTGTTCCCCATGAACGTCCTAAAACCAGGGGAAGACTGGTCGGCGTTGAAGAAGAGGATGGCTTTGTACTCGTTGACACTGATTTACAGATGAAAGCGTTCGAGGTGGCTTTTTCTCGGGGTCTTTTTCCCTGGCTTTCCATGTGGTTCGCGTATCGCCGTAATCCGCGCCTGGGGAATTCGGTCCTGGATTATCTGTTCGTTCGAGAAAATGAACAGGCGTATGGGGAGGTAAAAAGTGCCCTGTATCGGGAGGGAAACCTGGCCCTGTATCCCGACGCCCCCACAGAGCGTGGTCGAAGGCATCTACGGACCCTTCTTGAACTTCAGGAAAATGGTGTTCCGACCTATATTATCTTTGCCGTGGCCTTGCCCGGGGTGGCCGGATGTGCTCCTTTTGAGGAACGGGATAAAGAGGTGGCCGAACTTTTGCGAGAGGCTCACACAAAAGGAGTGGCGGTGAAGTCTTTTTTGCTCTCTCTCGCCTCTCCGGGCGTGGTTTCTCTCGAACATTCCGATTTCCCGGTATTTCTTTGATGTTCTTGAGGAATTTTCTCTCGACGATTATGTTTTTCTTTGTAAACGGGAAAGGAGGTTTTCAGGATGGCCAGAGTGGAAAAAGTCGGCGAAGTTTTTCGTTGTGAGGTGTGTGGAAACGTGGTGGAAGTAAAAGAAGTCGGTGGAGGAGAACTGGTCTGTTGTGGCCAACCGATGAGTAAAGTCGAGGGAGCCAAAGGAGGGAGAAGACGATGTGGTCGAAAATCGGCACAGGGTTAATATTGTCTTTTGTTCTGGTGTTTTTTGCCGGTGCCGTCCTGGCGCATCCACCGTCAAATATCACGCTCACATTTGATATGGAAACCCAGGTACTACGAGTGGCCATCCCACACGGGGTTTCAAACCCCAAAGGTGATCACTACATTGGTCAAGTGGTGGTCTCGCTCAATGGGAAAGAAATCATCACTCAATTCCTTGGTTCTCAGTACTCTCCCCAGGAACAGGTGGTTCTGTACCAGCTCATCGATGCCAAAGTGGGGGATACTATCGAAGTGTATGCGAGATGTAACAAATTTGGAGACCGTAAGGTAACCTGGAAAGTCCAGTAATCCAGATAAGGGGTAGCATGCTACCCCTTATCTGGCAGAGTATAGTGCGTCTTCAGGTGTTTCTCTTTTCCAAAGCGATCCAGGGCCAGGTGAATCAGGCGGTCGATTAACTCCGGGTAGGGAATGCCGCTTGCTTCCCAGAGTTTGGGGTACATGCTGATTCTGGTAAACCCGGGAATGGTATTCACTTCGCTCACAAAAATTTCTTTTTTGTTGCGGACCAGAAAGTCCACCCGGGCCATTCCCTCGCAGTAAAGGGTTTTGAAGCTCCGTAGTGCGATTTCCCGTATCGCTTCGGCGGTCTTTTTTGGGAGCCGGGCCGGGATAAGGAGAATGGCCCCTTTTTCGTCGAGGTACTTGGCTTCGTAGGAGTAGAATTCGTGCTGGGGGACGATTTCCCCGGGAATGGAAGCAATGGGATTTTCATTTCCCAGGACCGAACATTCGATTTCCTGTCCCTCGATGTATTCTTCTAGAAGTACCTTCTGGTCGTATTGAAAGGCATTTTCCAGAGCGGGGAGGAATTCTTCTTCTTTTTTGACTTTGCTGATGCCCACCGAAGAACCGAGGCTGGCCGGTTTGACAAAAAAGGGTAATCCTATCTGTTCCACCACTTCTTGAAAGTTGATACAAGATGAAGGGATGAGGCTGAGAAAATGGACCACCGGTATGCCGGCTTCCCGGAGAAGTCTTTTCGTTATTTCTTTGTTCATTCCGATGGCCGATCCAAGGACTCCGGTGCCGACGAAGGGCAAATTCAGGAGCCTCAGCATTCCCTGGATGGTACCGTCTTCACCGAGGAGGCCGTGGAGGAGAGGGAACACAACATCCACCGGGCCAATCAACCTTCCCTGGGAGTAATTGAAGAGCTGTCCACGCTCTGGGTGAGGGAGAAATATCACCTGGTCTTTGTCTTTCCAGTGTTCTTTCCCCCGGAAGATAGACGGGGTGACAAGGCGCCAGAGGCCTTCTTTGTCGATGCCGATGAGTATGACCTCGTATTTGGTTTTGTCGATGGCTTCAAAAACATTCTCAGCCGACTGGAGAGATACTTCATGCTCGACCGATTTCCCCCCAAAGATGAGTGCCACCTTCATTTTGTGATCCATGGTTCATGCTCCCTTTTTCTTTTAATCCTTTTTATTCTACTAAACGGAGGAAGTACCAGACAGTCTTACTGGTGATTTTTTTGTTTCTCTGAATCTCGACCTGGAAGAAAAGGCTGGTAGGATGACGAAGGAGTTCAAGAGGGATGGCGATTTCCAGAGTCTTTCCCTTCATGGCGGCCTGCACTTCGGGGTGGGATGCGGTGAGTTCCTGGCCATTCTGGTACAGGGAAACATGGAAACTTCGGGTAAAGTCCCGGTCTTCGTCGAAGGCGCCCACCTGGTAAAAGTGAAGGGAATAGCTGTTTTTCGGGGAAGGAAGTTTTTCAAGTAAGAGGGTAAGATAAAGATTGGTGGTGTCTTTGGCCACCATGAATCCCGAAAAGGTATGTTCGCGTTTCCATAGTTTTTCTTGCTGTGGTTCTTCGCAGAAGGAGGAAGGCCATTCCTTGGTTTCGCCATCAATATGGATTGGTGAGGACAGGTAAGGGGTGTTAATGACCAGGTTTTGGGCAAAAAGTTCATTTTTGCGTGCAAAGCTCAGCAAGTGTTCCCCCAGAGGGGACTGACTGCGATACTGCCGGATGGCTCTCATTTTGGCAAAACGGGCAAAAGGGGAAGGGAAATACATTTGCCAGTCAAGATGAGGTAAACAGAGCGGGGGTGGAGGTAAAAGCAACGCTTTGGGGCGAAAACCATACGCATAGGGCCAGATTCCGTAGTGCACAAGATACCAGTAAATTTTAGGTTCTGACAACATCGTTGACCTTTGTAAGCGTATCTGTTCCAGGGCATACATGGTGAAGTTGTAGGTAGCCCAGTGGTCGGGATGCCGGTCAAAGGGTGAGGAGGTGATAATGATGGTTGGCTTAATCCGGGTGATGATGCTTTCCAATTCCAGAATCAGATTTTCGCCTGAGTACGGGCTTCCTGGGCGATAGCTGGTGAAGTAGGAATCCATCCAGTTTCTGGTGAAGCGGGAAAAATAAGGCTGGGAAGAGAACCAGTGTTCCGTCCACAG
>JABUEZ010000132.1 GCA_013314795.1 Candidatus Profundicultor aquiphilus
TCTTGCTCACCGCCCCTCACCGGAAAAATAATCAACACCGCGCAGGAATTTCTTCGGGAAGCAATCCCTTTACGATTCCCAAATCGAGAACACCGTTTGTTACCCACAGCGACCGGCTGGCAAAGGTCCACTCTTTTCCCCAGAGGTCGCTGATTGTGCCTTTTGCTTCCTGTGCCAGGCATATTCCTGCAGCCACGTCATAGAAAGAAATCCCCAGCTGAACATATACTTCAAAGCGACCACAGGCAACATAGGCCACACCTAACGCTGCACTTCCCATAGATCGCAGAGCCTGACAGGAAGTAGACAATCGAGCGTAGAGTGGTTCCATAAATTTCCAGTGTTCTTCTTCATGGGGAAAACCTGTTCCCACAATAGCCTGATGCCATGCGTTCACCGGAGAAACCCGAATTGGCTTTCCATTGAGAAAAGCACCCTGACCTTCCTCAGCAAAGAAAAGCTCCTCAAGAACAGGAGCATAAATCACCCCTATAGATGGCTTCCCATCTCGAAAATAGGCAAGAGAAACGGCATAAAAGGGTAAGCCGTGGATATAGTTATTCGTTCCATCAATCGGATCAATGACCCAGGTTGAGGAAAAATCTTCGAGTGGATACCCACTTTCTTCACCCCAGACAAGGTCCGCCGGAAAAGAGCGACTCAATTCCCGGGTAATGAAGTGCTGGGTTTCCTTATCCACTTCGGTCACCACATCGACGAGACTGCTTTTGGTTTCAATTTTCCCTATCGAATGGCGCCGAGAAAAAGCTAATTTTCCTGCTTCTCGAGCAATTTCTAAGGCTCTTTGTGTCCTTTTGGTAATCACCGTTCGTCCTTCCTTTCAATCTCCAAAATACGTTCCCATGGACCGAGCTACATCGAGGAGGGGGGAATCAAGGGGCACAACTTTGAGTGAAACAATGGCTTCTTTCAGGGTCACTGGCACGATATCCTTCCCGCGCAGGGCGGGGAAATAGCCAAACATACCCTCAGCGACAAGATCTACAGCCTTAGCACCAAAACGGGTAGCCAGAATCCGATCAAAAGCCGTGGGCGAACCACCCCTTTGAAGGTGCCCCAGAATGACGGTTCGGGCTTCCAAACCGGTCTTTTCCTCGATACTTTGGGCAACCACATGGCCAATACCACCCAGACGAATCTGGTCATGGCTCTCTTTCACAATTTTCTGTACCACCATGTCACCACCCTGAGGGCGAGCTCCTTCGGCTACCACCACAATACTGAAACGCTTTCCAGCCTGCTGTCTTTTCCGGATAAACTCTCCAACCTTGGCCAGGTCGAAAGGAATCTCAGGAATGAGAATCACATCACCTCCTCCGGCGATTCCCCCATACAGAGCAATCCATCCCGCATAACGACCCATTACTTCCACCACCATTACCCGATGGTGAGATTGCGCTGTGGTGTGCAACGCATCGATAGCTTCGGTTACAATCTTCACCGCCGAGTCAAAGCCAAAAGTGAGATCTGTCCCGTTCAGGTCATTATCAATGGTCTTGGGAACCCCGACGATCTGAAGACCCATGGTGGAAAGTTTTTCTGCCACATGGAATGTTCCATCTCCCCCGATGGCAATCAGGGCATCGAGCTTGAGTTTTTCATAGGTCTCTATCACCTTTGCGGACCGATCCTCAAAGCAAAGTTTTCCCTTTTCATCACAAACCGGGTAATGAAAAGGATTCGCTCGATTCGAAGCACCAAGAATGGTTCCACCCAACGGCATGATCCCGGAAACGTCGTTATAGTTGAGAGAACGCCATTTTTCTTCCACCATACCTTCAAAACCATCCAGAATTCCAACCACTTCAAAGCCATGATTGAGGATCGCTCTCTTTACCACCGCATGGATGACAGCATTAATACCCGGGCAGTCTCCTCCTCCGCTTAAGACTCCAATGCGCTTCACTGTTTAGCCCCCTTTCAGGATCAAGAAGCGCTCGTCATCAAACTCGTTTGCACCTCTGATTGGAAAAGTACTTCCAATATTCTACAATATAAACAGGTATTTTGAAAAAGTAACCCTAAAAGGATGAAAAAATGTTAACGTCCACTTTTTGCCATATACCGAACATAGGGGAAAAAATCGAGCGAAAGATCTGGGAACATGGTGTCACCACCTGGGAGGAAGCACTGCTTGAATTTTCATCTCGACGTCTTCCTTATCCTGCGCTCCACCACACTCTCAAATCCTTCGTGCTTCGTTCCCTGAGCCACCTGGAGCGAGAGGAAGCTTCTTTCTTTGCCAGTTTTCTTCCTTCGCGAGAACTATGGAGAATGTTTCCAGAATTCCGACACCATTTGGTATTTCTGGACATCGAGACCACAGGCCTCAACCCTCCCGACGACCACATCACCACCATCACTCTTTTTAACGGGAAAGAGATCAAGACCTTTATCCGTGGTGTAAACCTGCGGGAGTTCGCTCGAGAGATCATGCATTACAAAGTAATCGTCACCTTTGGTGGTAAATGCTTTGATGTTCCCTTTATTGAAAGAACCCTGGGAGTAAAGCTTCCCCAGGTCCATATCGACCTGCGATACATCCTACGAAGTCTGGGTTTTAAGGGAGGCCTGAAGGCTTGCGAAAAAATGTTGGGCATCGACCGGGGAGAACTGAAAGGAGTAGATGGATACGCCGCAGTGCTACTCTGGCAGAAATATGAGGAGGGGTGTCCCGAAGCCTTAGAAACTCTCCTGGCGTATAACATCGCTGATACCATAAACCTGGAGAAGCTCATGATCTTCGCTTACAATACCAAGCTTTCCCTGTTACCCCTTTCGCTTCCTCCTTTACCGGAACCGCCATCCAGGATTGTCACTCCTTACAAAGCCCATCCGGAAGTCATTCAGGAAATATTTTACGAAAAACTCCGCTACCTCTCTCAAAAAGGAGAAAACACATGACCGAAAGAGAAGTTATCCAGGCCATTGTCACGGGTAATTACAGTAACCCTTTCTCATTTCTGGGGATGCACCAAATTCCTCAGGGTGTCATCGTACGGGTATTCCTTCCGGGCGTCCAAAATGTCACAGTGGTGAAGAAAGAAGAAGGCACTCCGTTTCCCCTCCAGAAGGTACATGAAGAAGGCTTTTTCCAAAGAGTCCTGGAAGGCGAGAGTTGTTTCCCCTATCTTCTCAAAATCCAGAAAGACGGGAAAGAATATACCATTCCGGATCCGTATTCCTTTTCACCCTTTCTCACCGACTTTGACCTTCATCTCTTCAACGAAGGAACCCATCACTATGCCTACACGAAACTTGGGGCACATTGTATCACCATGGAAGGTGTGGAGGGGGTTCATTTTGCCGTCTGGGCGCCCAATGCCGAAAGAGTCAGTGTAGTAGGAGATTTTAACAACTGGGATGGAAGAGTGCACGGCATGCGTCCTTTGGCAAATTCGGGAGTATGGGAAATCTTCATTCCGGGAATCGGAGAAAACACTCTGTACAAATTCGAGATTAAAACCAAAACCGGCCAGCTTCTGCTCAAATCCGACCCCTATGGCTTTTTCTTTGAAATGCGCCCCAAAACAGCTTCTATCGTTCGGAAGCTGGATGGATTTCCCTGGGGCGACGATGCATGGATGGAAAAGCGAAAAAACACGAATCTCCTGAAAAGCCCGGTGAGCATTTACGAAGTCCATCTTGGATCGTTCAGAAGGGGAATAAACAACTCTTTCCTGAATTACCGGGAACTGGCTCATCTTCTGGTGGAATACGTGGTAGAGATGGGATATACCCACATAGAACTTCTTCCCATTGCCGAACATCCGTTTGACGGGTCCTGGGGGTATCACGTCACAGGGTACTTCGCCCCTACCAGCCGCTTCGGTTCACCCCAAGACTTCATGTACTTTGTGGATCACTGTCACCGTCATGACATCGGGGTAATTCTCGACTGGGTTATTGCCCACTTCCCCAAAGATGCACACGGACTGGGACGTTTTGACGGCACCGGACTCTACGAACACGTCGATCCTCGAAAAGGCGAGCACCCTCACTGGGGAAGTTACATTTTCAATTACGGTCGCCACGAGGTGCAGAGTTTTCTCCTCTCCAATGCCTTTTTCTGGCTCAAGGAATACCACATCGATGCCTTGCGAGTCGACGCTGTAGCGTCCATGCTTTATCTTGATTATGGCAGGAACGAAGGGGAATGGATTCCCAACATCTATGGCGGGCGGGAAAACCTGGAAGCCGTGGATTTCCTGAAAAAGCTCAACGAACGCCTTTACACCAGCTTTCCTGGTATCGCTACCATTGCTGAAGAGTCAACAGCCTGGCCAGGCGTGACCCTCCCCCCGTACCTTGGGGGACTGGGCTTCCTTTTCAAGTGGAACATGGGATGGATGAACGATTTTCTCCTCTACATGAGTAAGGACCCCATTTACCGCAAGTATCACCATAACAATCTCACTTTTGCTCTGATGTATGCGTTTTCAGAAAACTTCATTCTCCCTCTTTCCCATGATGAAGTGGTTCACGGTAAAAAAAGCATGATTGAAAAAATGCCTGGAGACTGGTGGCAGAAATTTGCCCAGCTTCGCTTAGCGTATGCGGTCATGTTTGGATATCCAGGCAAAAAGCTCCTTTTCATGGGAAATGACTTTGGACAGTGGAGAGAATGGAACCACGACCAGGAACTGGACTGGTTTCTTCTGGATTACCCTACCCACTCTGGACTCAAGCGTTTTGTTCAGGATCTCAACCATCTTTATCGGCGGGAGAAACCACTCTTTGAATGCGACTACTCCTGGAAGGGTTTCGAGTGGATAGATTGCCATGATGCTGAAAATTCCACCATTTCTTTTCTTCGCAAAGCCGAGAATCCCGATGACTTCCTGGTGTTTGTGGCCAATTTTACTCCAGTAGTCCGCTTCAATTACCGTCTGGGGGTACCAAAACCCGGACATTACCGAGAGGTTCTCAATAGCGATGCCGAAATTTACGGCGGAAGCAATGTGGGAAACTGGGGACTGGTGCACACCCAGGAAGAACCTTCCCACGGCAGACCCTACACTCTTTCCTTAACGCTTCCCCCCTTAGGGTGCCTTATCCTCAAGTGGGAGGGCATAGGATAGCGCATACTGGGCAGCAATGCGACTTGCTTCATACATACTCTCGTGCCGGACAACACCCTGACCGGCAACATCAAAGGCCGTACCGTGATCTGGAGAAGTGCGGATAAAAGGAAGCCCCAAAGTAACACTCACGGTACGATAAAAATCAAGGCATTTGGTGGCAATGTGTCCCTGGTCATGATACAGCGAGACCACCGCATCAAATTTCCCTTGCGAAGCAAAAAAGAAAATCGAATCCGCCGGATAGGGACCAGAAACCTGATAATTCCTTTTTTGCAACTCTTTAATGGCAGGCACAATCTCCTCGATTTCCTCTTTTCCTAAAAGTCCATTCTCTCCGGCGTGGGGATTCAGCGCTGCAATAGCAATCCGGGGGGTAGAGATTCCCAGAATTCGCAGGTACACCACCATTTTTTCCACAAAAGAAACCAGAACGTCTTTTTTGACTCTCTCAATTGCTTCCCTGAGAGAGAGATGACGCGTTAAAAAGAACACCCGCAACCTTCCCACCTGGAACATGGTTAAAGCCTGCGCCACACCGCTTAAAGACTGCAAAATCTCCGTATGCCCAATGAAGGGGATACCAGCCCGATGCAGGGCTTCTTTACTGATGGGAGCAGTAACAATACCCTGCACTCTCCTTTCCAGAGCAAGAATAACCGCCCGCTCGATGTACTCGTAGCTGGCTCTCCCCATCTCCGGAGCAATTTTCCCAAAAGAGAAAGATGAACAATCAACGTTACCAAGGTGAAGAAGAAACGGGCCCTCTCCCTGAAGAGGAAAATGAGCATCCTGCCATTTTACCGTAACCCCGCTCACCTCCTGAGCCTTCTCCAAAACACCTCTATCGCCCACAACAAGAGGAACGGCTTCCATATCCCAGGAAGCGATGGTTTTGACCACAATTTCAGGACCCACTCCGGCCGGATCCCCCATGGTGAGGGCCAGAGTTGGTTTCAGCACCGCTTTCCCCTCCAGGAAACCAATCTCTTGACACCTTCTTCAACTTCTTCTGTTCGTCGACAGATGGAAATCCGTATGAATCCTTCTCCACTTTCTCCAAACGTGTCTCCGGGAGCCACAGCCACCTTTTCTTTCAAAAGGAGTTCCTTACAGAAGTCAAGCGAGGGCCGACCGAATTCTCGCACATCCACCCACACGTAATATCCCCCCTGAGGATTAAAGAAGCGAAAACCACCCTCAGAAAGCAAAGCTACTGCAATACGGCGGTTACCGTCATAATAACGTACCATGTTCTCGAC
>JABUEZ010000133.1 GCA_013314795.1 Candidatus Profundicultor aquiphilus
AGGGATAAAGGGCCCCACTGATTCCAAAGGCACTCACGCCCAAAATCATGGCTGCAACGATCGAACCAACATAGGACTCAAAGAGGTCGGCACCCATGCCAGCAACGTCACCCACGTTGTCACCGACGTTGTCAGCAATCACCGCCGGGTTACGGGGATCGTCTTCAGGGATACCAGCTTCAACCTTTCCAACCAGGTCTGCCCCCACATCGGCTGCCTTGGTATAGATTCCACCGCCGACACGGGCAAAGAGAGCAATAGAACTTGCCCCCAGAGCAAAACCATTGACCACATTGGGATCTTTAATAATAAGGTAGAGAATGCCAAGACCTAAAAGTCCAAACCCAACCACACACATCCCCATGACTGTTCCGGCTGAAAAAGCCACCCGCAGGGCAGGATTCAAGCCCTCGGTGGCAGCCTGCGTGGTACGGGCGTTACTCCGGGTGGCCACCCGCATTCCCACAAACCCCGCCATGACCGAGCAGAAGGCACCGATAACAAAGCAGATTGCCTCCACCGGTCCTCGAGCAAAGACCAGAATCACAAACATACCGATCACAAAGAAAACCAGGAAGGTGTACTCCCGCTTGAGAAAAGCCATAGCACCTTCCTGAACCGCTTGAGAAATTTCCTGCATCCTTTCGTTACCTGGACTGAAGCGGTTAATCTTTTGAATCAGAGACCAGGCAAATAATACGGCGATAAGTCCAGCAATGGGAGTAAAAATAGCTAAGCTCATGATTCCTGAATCCTCCTTTCTGTATTTTCTATTTCTTTCCCTCTTCCTCTCTGAGGCCAGGGAGAAGGAACAAAATATTTCTGGAACATGAAGAGTGCGTATCGATCCGTCATACCAGATATAAAATCACATACTATTTTACCCAAATCCTCTTCTCTTTCCCACCATCCCGTACAATATTCCTGGCGGAGAATAGCCGGGTTTTCCATGAAAAAAGAAAAGAGCGACTTCACAAGGAGTTTGGCTTTCTCACGCTCCCTTCTCTGTTCCGAACCGAAATAAACTCGCTGAAAAAGAAATTCCCGGAGAGTTTCCGTGGCCTGACGCACCCGGTTACTCATTCGAACAAAGGGATGACCGAAACTCTCCTGAACCATATCCTGCACCATACAGTTAATTCTTTCCCGATGTGTTTTCCCCAGAACCACTATAGCTTCTCTGGGAAGCTCTTCCTCTTTAAGGATACCACTCCGGAGTGCATCATCCACATCGTGGTTGACGTAGGCGATAATGTCTGCCAGACGAACCACCTGACCCTCCAGGGTTGATGGGAGATCCGAAGGAGCCCCTTCAAGGCTCATGGAGTGAGTTTTGGAGTGCTTCAGGATTCCGTCTCGCACTTCCCAGGTTAAATTAAGCCCTTTTCCTTCTCCTTCGAGCACTTCTACCACCCGCAGGCTCTGTTCGTTGTGTTTAAATCCTCCTTTGTAGACTTCATCGAGCGCCTCTTCTCCAGCATGCCCAAAAGGGGTGTGTCCCAGATCATGACCCAGACTGATAGCTTCGACCAGATCCTCATTGAGGCGCAGAGCACGGGCAATGGTACGAGCAATTTGCGAGACTTCCAGGGTATGAGTAAGACGAGTTCGGTAATGGTCACCTTCAGGACTTAAAAAAACCTGGCTTTTATGCTTTAAACGACGGAAGGCTTTGCTGTGAATGATGCGATCCCGGTCTCGCTGAAAACAGGTCCGGATTTCGCACTCATCTTCGGGCCTTTGCCGTCCTTGACTGCGGCCGCTCAGCACCGCAAAGGGGAAAAGAGTCTCTCTTTCTCTTTCTTCCCAAAATTTCTTAACCTCTTTGAGGTCCAAGATTCATCACCCGGAAAGGGGCGGCTCTTCCAAGCCACCCCTTATCACCGTTATAAATCGAACTTCTTCTCGTCCTTCTTCGATTCCTCTTCGATCACCGCATGTGCGGCGGCGAGTCTGGCCAGAGGTACCCGGAATGGAGAACAACTGACATAGTTCAAACCAACCTGATGGCAGAACTTCACCGATTTCGGTTCTCCACCATGTTCTCCACAGATACCACACTTTAAGTTTGGACGGGTCTTACGGCCTTTTTCAACACCCATCCGCATGAGCTGCCCGACACCCTCCTGATCAAGCACCTGGAACGGATCCTCAGGCAAAATGCCGTTTTCTTCGTAGAAGAATAGGAACTTCCCTTCGGCATCATCACGGCTATACCCAAAGGTCATCTGAGTAAGGTCATTGGTTCCAAAGGAGAAGAATTCAGCGTCTTCGGCAATCTGGTCGGCAACCAGTGCTGCTCTCGGCACTTCGATCATGGTCCCAAAACTGTAAGAAATGTTCACACCATAGTTCTTGATGACCTGTTGAGCCACTTCGTCAAGTTTCTCCTTGAGAATTTTGATTTCGTTGCGGTGACCCACCAGCGGAATCATGATTTCAGGAATCACTTTGATGCCTTCTTTGCTCAGCTCACAGGCTGCTTCCATGATAGCCCGCACCTGCATTTCCACAATTTCAGGGTAGAGAATTCCCAGACGGCAACCCCGCAGACCCAGCATGGGGTTAGCTTCATGGAGATTGCGGACCACTTTGAGCAATTTTTCTTTCTCCTCGAGTTCTGGCCCTGTGACACCCTTGGCCCGCAGTGTGGCCACTTCCACAAGGAGATCTTCAAGTTTGGGTAGGAACTCGTGAAGAGGAGGGTCAATCAGTCGAATGGTGACCGGTTTCCCTTCCATGATACGGAAAATATCCTTGAAGTCACCTTTCTGCATAGGCTCAATATGAGAAAGCGCTTCTTTTCTCTCTTCCAGAGTCTGAGCCATGATCATCTTCTGTACCCAGGGAAGCCGTGCCGGATCCATAAACATGTGTTCAGTTCGGCAAAGACCGATACCCTCGGCACCAAAATCAAGCGCCTTCTGCGCATCGACCGGTGTATCAGCGTTGGCCCGCACTCCGAGTTTACGAATCTTATCCGCCCAGGAAAGGAGAGTCCGGAAGTCATCGGAAAGAAGAGGCGGAATGGTCTTAACTTGTCCCAGGATCACTTCACCGGTTCCACCATCGATGGTGATGTAATCACCATCCTTAACCACGACGCCGTTGACCACAAACTCTCGTTTATCAAGGTCGATCTTGATGGCTTCACATCCGGCCACACAGGGTTTACCCATTCCCCGAGCCACCACCGCCGCATGACTGGTCATCCCACCACGGCTGGTGAGAATTCCCTGCGCAGCCACCACCCCGTGGATATCATCGGGAGTTGTTTCCGGACGAACCAGAATGACCTTTTCTCCGTTATTGCCCAGTTCCTCTGCTTCATCGGCATCGAAAACCACCTTCCCATACGCTGCTCCAGGAGAAGCCGGAAGACCTTTGGCCAGGACTTTCAGGGGTTGGCTACGGTCAATCTGGGGGTGCAGAAGTTGATTGAGCTGATTCGGTTCAACCCGCTTGACTGCGGTTTTCTCATCAATGAGTCCTTCCTTAACCATGTCCACGGCAATTTTGATCGCTGCCTGAGCGGTACGTTTTCCGGTTCGAGTCTGCAGAAGATAGAGCTTCCCTTTTTCGATGGTGAACTCAAAATCCTGCATGTCCTTATAGTGTTTCTCCAGAATTTCATAGACTTTCTTCAGCTCTTCGAAGGCATGAGGAAGTTCCTTCTCCATCTCTTTGATGGGTTTGGGAGTCCTAATACCCGCCACCACGTCTTCACCCTGGGCATTGAGGAGATACTCACCATAGTACTCCTTCACACCGGTAGAGGGATTGCGAGTGAAACCGACACCCGTGCCGGAGTCAAAGCCCATATTCCCAAAGACCATGGTCTGCACATTCACCGCTGTGCCCCAATCTTCGGGAATCTTGTGAATCTTCCGGTAAGTGATGGCCCGTTTGTTATTCCAGGACGCAAAAACAGCGTTAATCGCACGGCGAAGCTGTTCATAGGGTTCCTGGGGAAAATCTTCGCCGGTGTGTTTTTTATAGAGTTCTTTATATTTGGCAATCACTTTCCGCAGGGCCTTCGCGTCAAGGTCGGTGTCAACTTTTGCCCCTACTTCTTCTTTGACCTCGTCGAGGATCGCTTCAAAATTGGAGTGGTCGACACCCATGACCACGTTTCCAAACATCTGGATGAAACGACGGTAACAGTCACAGGCAAAGCGCTCATTCTGAGTCAGCTTGGCCAAGCTCTCCATCACTACATCGTTCAAGCCCAGGTTAAGAATGGTATCCATCATCCCAGGCATGGAGGCCGGCGCACCAGAACGGACAGACACGAGAAGAGGATTATTGGGATCCCCGAACTTTTTGCCGGTTTTTGCTTCCAGGGCAGCCAGGTTCTTTTTGACCTCTTCTTCCAATCCTTCCGGCCAGGTCTGGTTGTTTTTATAAAAATGGGCACAGGCTTCGGTGGAAATGGTGAAACCAGGAGGGACAGGAAGGCCGATGCGGGTCATCTCGGCGAGATTTGCTCCTTTTCCACCCAGGAGCAACTTCATGGAAGCGTCCCCTTCACCAAAGAAATACACGTACTTCTTCATGTTCTTTCCTCCCTTTTCTTAATTTGATCCAGAATTCGATTTACGACTTCCTCGCTGGTTAAACGAGTAATATCCAAAATAACACAACCGAGCTTTTCATAGATTGCCTGAGCAAAATCGAGTTCTTGCTTCACTTCTGCCACGCTCGCCTTCTCTGCCAGGCAATTCAAACCCAATGCTTTGATTCTCTCCAAGCGCAATGCACTCAGGTACTCAGGGTCCATCCTGATACCCACCAGTAAACTCCTGGATGCTCTGCCAACCACCTCCTCTAAATCCATGGGCAAAGGAAGATACGGATCAAGGATTACATAACCACACTTAATCCCCTTTTCAGCCAATCGCAGAATATATTCATCCTTATGAGGGTACCAGATGGTGAGAAGAATCACATCGGCCTTATCCAGATTCGATACACTGAAACCAGTGCTCTTCTCGAGAGCATATTCAATAGCCTCCAAACGCTCGGTAACCTTCTCTTCAGAGCGCTGAAAAAGTCCCGGTACCCCTCGGGGGTTACGCGAGCTCAGGCGCTTCAACAATTCCACCAGGGGTCCCAAAATATCAAGAGCGATGACCCCCCGGTTAGCCGCTTCAATGCGCAAGGTTTCCGCCAGTTCTTCATTCACCACGGTATAAATGACCACATCCTTCTGAACTCGCACCATATCCATGATACTGTAAATCTCTTCTTTATCCCTCACGTTGGTAAAACGCAAAATGCTCACTCGAGGAAGTTCAAATTGCAGTAGCGCAGCCTGCACTACTGAGAAAGCGGTTTTCCCCGTACCGTCAGAGATGACAAAAATATTAAAATCATCACTTACCGGATATCCATTCAAAAAGACCACCTCAGACGCTTTCTACAACGAGAAGCGAAAGATTGGCAAAATCTTCCCACATCTTCACCACTTCTTTCATGAGCAACAACCGGTTCCTGCGCAACTCTTCATCTTCACACATTACCAGAACCTTGTCAAAAAAGGTATTTAAAGTAGGAAGAAGGTCTGAAAAACTCTTAAAGGCTGCTTGATATTCGCCGTGCCGAATCAAGCGCACAAACTCGTTCCTGGATTGGGTCAGTTTCTGGTAAAGTTCCTGCTCCACATCTTCTTTTAAAAGCTCCGGCTTCACTTCACCCTCCCCAGAGAAATTCCGGCTGATATTGTTTGCCCGAGTAAAGCCAGTCACAACGGCACCCAAAAAATCTTTCTCCTTTTTCAGAAGTTCATCCAGAAATTTGACCCGTCCAACCGCTTCATAGATGTCATCCACCGCGGTAGCCAAGACGGCATTAATGACCGAATAATTCACGCCCTCTGCCAGAAGACGAAAACGTAAACGGCTAAAGATAAATTCCCGGATTTCTTTGAGAACTTGAAGAGAGAAATGAACAAAACCCTGCTCCTCAAGAAGCCTCAAGGTAAACTCAACCCACGGAGAAAGACTGAGGTAAAAACGGCGATGAAGAATTATATCCACAATCCCCTGTGCCATCCGCCGCAAGCCCAGTGGATCGAAAGAACCACTGGGAATCCGCCTCAACGCAAAACTCGAAACCAGAGTATCCATCTTATCCGCCAGGGATAACACCGCTCCAGGTACGGTTTCAGGGTAATTCTCTTCTCCGGGAAGGGGGAAATAGCTTTCCTCAATAGCCAGAGCGACTTCTTCTTTTTCCCCATCAAGACGAGCGTATACTTTGCCCATGTATCCCTGCAACTCGGGAAACT
>JABUEZ010000134.1 GCA_013314795.1 Candidatus Profundicultor aquiphilus
AGGACCTGCCCACAGAGAGAGCTTAGAGGATGATGGCAAAGTCCTCAAAGCAATATGCTTTGAGGACTTTTTATTTTGAAAGGAGGTTTTACTGTGCAGCAAAAAACACTTGCTTTTCCACTTTCGCGGATTACCTTCACCGCATCCCTGGTAGCACTTTCCGTGGTCGGTTCCTACATCAAAATCCCCAGTCCCACCGGAACGGTAGCCCTTGACTCCCTACCGGGTTTTGTCGGGGCACTCACACTGGGGTATCCCGAAGGGGCACTCATTGCCTTTTTGGGACACATCCTCACCTCCATGAACGTAGGCTTTCCCTTGGGAATCCTGGTACATCTTCTGGTTGCTGCAGAAATGGCCGGTATCGCCGTGAGTTTCTGGTTCAGCGTGAAACGAGGTGGATACCTTCTGGGAACAGCCCTGGGAACAGTCCTGAATGGAGTCGTCGCACCGCTCACCCTGGTACCAATTTTCGGGTGGGGATTCTTTGGGGGTATCGTGGTATCACTCCTTGTCGCTGCGGCGGTAAATCTCGTGTTAGCCTGTATCGTGCATCGGATCCTCACCAAGCGATGAGAGATATTCTCACTGCGCCATTTGGAGAAAACGAGCTTGTCATTGCCTGTGACGCTCTGGGGGGCATTGGACCAAAAGAAAAAGACCAGGTTCAGGTCCCCCTGAAAATTTCAGCCCAGTTCACCACCAGAGTGGCGATGGCAGAAGTCCTCAGTTATGGGGCCGAACCACTGGCCCTGGTTTTGACTCTGAATATCGAACCTTACCCTTTCCTTGCCGAAGCGCAAGAAGGAATACGGGAAGAGCTGGCCACCATCGGCATGGAAAATCTCCCGCTTCTTTTCTCCAGCGAAAAGAATATGAGAACCACACAAACCGGTTTAGGGATCACCGTCATTGCCCAAAGGAAAACCAAAAGAGTGCTACCAGATTTTCCGCTTTTTCTCTATGCTCTGGGTGTACCATCCTGTGGTTCGATGGTCCTGGCTCGAATAAACCAGATTGCCGACCTGCGCGATCTTCTCTTACTGCGCTCACTGACCCCATTCATTCTTCCCGCTGGGTCACAGGGGATTTTGGTCGAAGCGGTAAACTTTGCCCGAGAATTGAAGGCAACGTTATGCCTGGCGACACCACTGCCATACTCGATCTTTCAGAGCTGCGGCCCGACAACGGTTCTTCTTTTTGCCAGTAAAGAGAGAGAAAGCGCTTTCACCACCCTGGGAAAACCCATCTGGCGAGTCGGCATCCTCAAACCATCCTAAAGAAGCTTTTCAGCAAACCAGTTCAAGGTCCTGCGCATTCCCTCCTCAAGAGGTATTTCAGGTGACCAGTGGAGAACTGTTCGGGCCTTTTCAAAAGAAAGGGCAATGCGATTGATCTCACCCTTTCTCTCTTCGCTGAAGGACCGGTGAACTTCTTTACCGGAAATCTTTTCCAGAAGGTTAAGAAGCGCCAGAACACTTGTTTCTTTCCCGGTTCCAATATTGTATACCCCGGAAGGAGCAGAAAGAGCCAGCATATTGGCGCGAGCGACATCTTCCACATAGACGTAATCCCGAGTTTTCATGCCGTCACCGAAAATGATGCAGGGTTTCCCCTGGAGAAATCGGGAGGAAAAGATGGCAATAACTCCAGCTTCACCTTCAGGATTTTGCCGGGGACCATAGACATTCCCGTAACGAAGGGCCACATAATCGAGCCCCTGCACGGCTTTGTAGTACTCCAGATATTTTTCCACGGCGTACTTGCTCACTCCATACGGGGAAAGCGGCGCAGGAAGCAGGTCTTCAGTAGCCGGAAGGGTGCTCACCTCACCATAAATGGCCCCACCGGTGGAAGCAAAAATCACCCGCTCAACCCCAAAACGGATGCTCATTTCAAAAACATTGAGACTTCCCAGGATATTGACCGAGGCATCAAAAAGGGGGTTTTCCACCGAATACCGGAGATTGATCTGCGCCGCATGGTGATTGACATATCGGGGTTTCTCTTTGACAAAAACCTTTTCTAACTCCTCACCCGAAGTGATATCCACTTCATAAAAAGAAGCCTGTGAGTTCAGGTTTTCTCGACTTCCGGTAGAAAGATTATCCACCACAGCCACAGAAAAGCCCTCCTGGATGTACCGGTCCACCACCCATGAGCCAATAAATCCAGCACCACCAGTAACGAGAATGTCTGCCATTGCGCTTCCTTCATCCTCTCTGGGAACTTATTTGTTCTTCTGACCGTATAAAATTATATCTTAAACGAGGAGGATTTCGATGAAGAAGCTTATTTTTTTGCTTATTTTCGGCATACTTCTTTTAACCACAACCACTACCTGGGGGATGGAAATTGGTGTTTACAGTAAACTCGCGCTTCCGGAAATAAAGGGTCTCGAAAACGTTCCTCTGACGATTGACCTTGGAGACCATGCCTTCTCTGTCGAAGAGTGGGAGAAAATTCTTGAGTCACAGAAAAATGTGTTCCTTTTCCCTTCGCAGGAAACCATAAAAAACCAGGAAAAATTCCTCGAAAGTCATAAAGACCGGGTTATTGTCTCAGATTTTTACCAAGATGCAAAGTCACCCTACAAGCCTTTCGCAGTCTTCACCGAAGAGTACCACACGTTTATGTTTTTGAACTTTGTCCAGGAGACAATCGATATTCCCTGGGAAGAGTTGGTGAAAGAAATCGAAGCGCAAAATCCTGACGCCATCCTTGTTTGCGGAAACGGGAAGAATCTCCCCCTCCTCAAAGAAAAATTCGCTTCGTTCTCTTCGGTCCAGTTCCTGGACCGGGATACCGTCGGAGAAAACTTCTCTCAAGCTCTTTCTCTGCCAGAAAAGGCCGTCATCCTTTTCTTCTACTCCTCCCGCTGTCCGGTGTGTCGAAAACTCAAGAGTGAGGTGACCCCTTCTGCGTTTGCCCCGTACCTGGACCGCATTAAAGTCATTTACCTCGATTACACCATTACCGCCAATTACGAGGAATTAATCCGCCTGGAAGAATTCTGGAAGGTGGAAGAGAAAACCTCGGTAGAAATCTTCTCGGCCGCAGGATACGTGGCCTCTGAGGATGAAGCCCGCATCAATGTGCAACTCGATGAATTGATCCAGAAAACGCTTGCCCTTGATGCGAGTAAAAAAAAAGTAATCCCCACCGAAGGGGAAGCACGGGGGCTCATTACCGGTCGGTTTCAGGGATTTACCCTGTGGGTGCTGGTGGGCGCAGGACTTCTCGATGGACTCAATCCTTGCGCCTTCGCCACCATTATCTTTATGGTCAATCTGCTTCTCGTCCTCGGGCATAACCGCCGGCGCATCGTGGAAGTGGGAACAACCTACGCCGTAGCCGTATTCGTGACATACTTGCTCCTCGGTGTCGGTATTTTCGAAGTATGGCGAAGCCTTTCGGTCTATCAGATCATCTCTCGAGTGGTATACGGAGTGATGGCGGGTATCTTGATTGTTCTTGCTGTTTTAAGCCTTAAAGATGCCTTCGAGTACCGAAAAACGGGAAAAGATACGGAAATGACCCTGGGACTTCCCAAGGGATGGCGGGTCAAAATCAACCAGTACCTGAAAGAAAGCTTCACCAACCGGGGATTTTTCCTGGCAGCGATCCTGAGTGGTTTTGTCATCTCCATTGTAGAAGCCGGATGCACCGGTCAGGTGTACCTCCCCACCATCATGTATATCGCCCGGGAAGTCCAGGAATACCGTCTGCGAGCATTGGGATATCTTCTTTTCTACAACGCTTTCTTTATTGTACCCCTTATTGTGGTCTTCTTGAGTATCTTCTTTGGTAGCCAATCCAAAGCGCTTGTCAATTTTGGTCGTAAGAACGTTTTTGTTTCCAAAATAGCGCTGGCTGGTCTATTTGTCGTGCTCAGCATTCTCCTCTTTGAAGGTGCTATTGCCTAAAATGAGACCAGGCAGTGCCAGATAAAAATATAGCCCAGGAGGTCTATCTCCTCCCAGACCTTCCGCACCAGCTCTGGATCTCCCGATAATTTCGGGAGTTCCTTTATCTTTTCCTCCCAGGGAAAGCACACCCCTGGCTTTCTCGGATTCCTTTCTTCCATGGGGAATACTCCTTTCTAATACTGTCCATATTCGCGGGTTGCTTCGGTCAACGCTTTGACATTCTCAACTGAAGCATCATTCTGGATAATCGCCCCAGCATCCATGATATACCCACCATCACGAGCCACTTCCTGAATAATTTTCCGACAAATTGCCCGCACCTCTTCTGGTGTGCCAAAAGTCAAAAGGTCATTGGGAAATCCACCGCTCAAGGCGAAACGATCACCCAGAACCCTTCGCGCCCTCAAGAGGTCTCCCCGATCCACATGATAAATAACGCTTCCCGGAGGAAGCTCCCGGAAGGTTTCTAAATGTGCATCCCAGTTTCCCTCGGCGTACATGAGAACCTGGTGCCCATTCTTCCAGAGTTCTTCAAGGATGGGTTTGGTGGTTGGCCAGTAGATATTGTGAAAGTGTTCCATGGAAATGAGTGGAACACAACTGCGGTGCATCCACATGGTCACCGGAAGCTGTTTCTCTGGATCAGCACTCAGAAGCGCCACCTTGTAAAGATGAGGCATTAAGGCTTCACAGGCTTGCTGCACCTTTTTGGGTCGCTCCATGAGGTCCCGAGCCAAACCATAGTATCCCCGGAGTTTGTCAGCAAGAATATCAAGCGGTGCTTTGAGAATCCCGCAGATGGCCGGAACCACCCCTTTGGCTTTCAGCGCTTCATTTTGTTTACCCAGAGCCGTGAAGTAATCGAGCATGGCCATCCCACCCTTGAGGTAGGCGAGGTTATTCCTGAATGTTACCGCCGCCCCCACCGGAACAGCGTCTCTGGATACTCGAGGAAACCACACGTTAAAGAGATATCCCGTGGGATCTTCGATGAGGAGGTCATACTCTTCTGAACGCATAAACGCCCTGTCCTCAGGTGGTTCTAAATACTGGAAACCGACATCGGGCGGTAATTCCACTCCGGGAAAGGCATAATAGGAAAGGTTCATGGCTTGAGGAATTCCAGCAAAAACGTAAACCATGTTGCCCACTACCGCATCCCAATCAAAATCCTCGACGCAGCGCAACACCGCCTCAAAAGCCTTCCGGTAGTCCTGGGTCACATCCTGACAGGTAAAACCAGCATACTTGGCGGTGAACTCTGCCACGAAGGGGCGGATGGGAACCATATCCGGTTTCTCGTTGCGCATGGCGGTGAGATACCGCTTCAAACGAGCCTGGTAAAGTGCCTCTCGAGAATGCACCACAATCCCTCCTCTAAATGACCACCTTGAGCCAGCCGCCATCCACGTAATAGGTGGAGCCCACACAGTAACTGGCACAGGGAGACGCCAGAAACACAAAAAACTTTGCCAGTTCTTCGGGGCTGGCGAAACGACCGATAGGAGTGTGTTCCCTAGCGATACGCTCCAGGTATTCATCAGGTGTGATTCCCAGGTCTTTACTGAGGATGCCGGCAGTCTTATACCAGTCAGGAGTGAGAATGAGACCGGGGTTCACACAGTTAACCCGAATGTTATGGGGAATTAACTCATTGGCCAGGCACTTGGAAAACATGGCAAGGGCCGCCTTGGTTACATTGTAAATCGGTTCGTAGTCCAGGGGCTGGCGAGCACAGATAGAAGCGTTGTTGATAATCACGCCACCACCTCGTTTCTGCATCAAAGGCACCACAGCCCGTGACATTCGCACCGCAGCCATCACATGGAGGTCCCAGTAGTACTGCCACCGTTCATCAGGAGCTTCCATAATTTTTTCCGCACTCCCCGTCCCAGCATTATTGATGAGAATGTCTACACCCTGAAACTTCCCGGCCACTTCCCCAACGAATTGCTCAATATCTTCTTTTTTCGCCACATCACAGGCCATACCAAGGGCCTGTATCCCATACTTTTCACTCAATTCCCGAGCCGCATTCCTTACCCGCTCCTCATTCCTCGCACAGAGGGCAAGATGTACACCTTCCTTGGCAAACTCTTCCGCCACAGCTTTTCCAATACCGATACTTCCCCCGGTGATTACCGCCACTTTACCTTGAAGCTGTAAATCCATAGAGTTTTACTTCCTCCCTTCAGCAAAAACTGACCTCCCTCAGTATACCAGAAAGAGTACCGAGTATACGCCAGTTCCTCCCGGAAGGGTCCTTCCGGGAGGAAGACATTCTACGATGCAGGAGGTGGAATCACCGGCTCCGGCAGAGGTAAGGAAAGCCAGGCTTCGATATCTTTCTCATCGGCATC
>JABUEZ010000135.1 GCA_013314795.1 Candidatus Profundicultor aquiphilus
TTCAGGTCTATTATGGGGAAGGGAAGGGGAAAACCACGGCTTCTCTGGGGTTGATTCTCCGGGCTGTGGGTCACAATTGGAGGGTTTTGCTCATCCAGTTTTTTAAAAATGCTTTTACCGGCGAGATTGCTTCATTACAGTGCCTTCCCGGAGTTACGGTGTACCGTTTTGGAAGCAGGGAGTTTGTGTGGGAGGGCGAAATCAGCGAAGATACAAAGCAGGAATTTCTGTGTGGCTGGCACCTGGCGCAAGAAGCTCTGAGAAGTCGGGAATATGACCTGATTGTCCTGGATGAGCTTCCCTATGCCTTTTTCTATGACCTTTTATCCTGGGAAGAATTTCAAAAAACCATGCAAACGAGGAACCCTCAAATCGAGATAGTCATCACCGGACGAAGAGTTCCTGAAGCGCTCATTGATTTTGCTGATCTGGTTTCAGAAATACGAGCCGTGAAACATCCTTATCACCAGGGGGTGCCAGCGCGGAAGGGGGTTGAATACTGAATGATGGTTCGAGGAATCAGGGGAGCAATTACCGTAGACCATGATGAAAAGGATGAGATTAAAAGCGCAACTCTGAATCTCTTTCAGGCAATTCTGGTTCAGAACCAGCTCTCTCCCTCTGATATATCCTGTGTTTTCATTACTGCAACGCCGGATATTTCCTCGGTTTTTCCTGCGGAGGCTATCCGGGAAATAGAGGATTTCCGTTACGTCCCGGTTCTCTGTGCGCAGGAAATTGACGTAAAGGGGGCGATGCCCAGGTGTGTCAGGATGCTGGTTCTGGCTATGACCCGGTGTGAGCCTCGGGAAATCAAACACGTGTACCTGAGAGGTGCGCAGCGTCTTCGTCAGGACCTTTGCGAAGAAAGGAAGACTCAATGAGCAGGGCTATTGTTCACCCATTTCGCGGTTTTTTGAAAGGAAACATCCGGTGTCCTCGGGACAAGTCGTTGAGTCACCGAGCAGTGATGATCGGCGCGCTGAGTCAGGGTGAGACCAGAATCACCGGATTCTCGTTCTGTCAGGATTGCCTGGCTACCATTGAGTGCGTAAGGGCCCTGGGAGTGGATGTCCAGATTTTTCCTGAAGAAGAGCAAGTTACGGTGCAAAGTGGAGGACTTTTTGCGCTCCGGGAGCCCGAGAATGTGCTGAATGCCGAAAATTCTGGAACGACCATTCGACTTCTCTCTGGTATTGCCACCGGCATTGAGGGATTGACGGTTCTGACCGGGGATCAAAGTCTTCGGAAAAGACCGATGCGAAGAATCATCGAACCACTCCGTCAGACTGGGGTGAATATAGGAGGGAGGGCTCAGGATAACTTTCCACCTCTTTTCATAAGAGGTTCTACCCAGATAAAGCCAATTCGCTACCTGCTTCGTGTTCCCAGTGCCCAGGTCAAGTCAGCGCTTATTTTTGCGGCGTTGAAAGGAGATGGACCCTCTCTGATTGAGGAACCGGTAAGCTCACGGGATCACACCGAGAACATGCTCCGCTACGTGGGAGCCAGCATTCGAAAGGAAAACACCACGCTCGTGGTGGAACCCTGTCAGGAGCTTCGAGCTCGTCCCTTTTCTTTGCCTGGGGATGCATCTTCGGCCGCTTTTTTAGTCGCTCTGGCAACGTTACTTCCGGGGTCGCATGTTGTCGTTCACGATGTGGGAATGAACCCTCACAGAGTGGGATTTCTCCGGTGTCTGGAAAGAATGGGGGGGAAACTCAAATTTTCAAATCAGAGAGAGGAATTTGGAGAGCCGAGGGCTGACCTGGAAGTAGAAGCCTCTTCTTTACGAGGCATTGAGATTGGGAAGGACCTCATCCCTTCCCTCATCGACGAAATTCCCATTCTTGCCATCCTTGCCACTCAGGCTGAGGGAAAGACCACCATTTCTGGAGCCGAGGAATTGCGGGTGAAAGAGAGTGATCGCTTGAAAGCAATCGCTCAGGGTTTGCGGTCTCTGGGAGTGGATGTGGAAGAAAAAGTGGATGGTCTTGTTCTTGAAGGACCGGTTCCGTTACGGGGTGGCGTAGTAGAGAGCTTTGGTGATCATCGCATTGCCATGAGTTTTGCCATTGCCGGCTTTATGGCGCAAGGAGATGTAGTGATCGAAGACGTCGATTGCATCGGCATCAGTTATCCTCACTTCTTCCAGGACCTCGTGACTTTAGGGTGTGATACGTTTACCCTTTCAAACTCATAAAACGATGAAGGAGGCCAAGGGGTGAAGCAACACATTGCCATTGATGGTCCTGCAGGAGCGGGAAAAAGCACCGTTGCCAGAGGTGTGGCAAAAAAGTTGGGTTATCTCTACCTCGATACCGGGGCACTCTACCGGGCGTTAACCCTCCATTTTCTGCGGAAAGGTCTTGATCCTGGTATTCCGAACCTCGAAAATGTTCTTTCCGAAGTCAACATTTCCCTGGAATCAAGCGGTGATGGGACAAAAGTTGTCCTCAACGGTGAGGATGTCACTGTGCTCATCCGTTCACCAGAGGTGGACAGAATGGTCTCCCGGGTGGCCGAGTCAAAGGGTGTGCGGGATTTTCTTCGAGGCATCCAGCGCACGCTTGCCCTGTCAAAACCTTCAGTGGTGGAAGGACGAGACATCGGAACAGTCATCCTTCCAGAAGCGGATCTCAAGATATTTCTGACCGCAAAGCCCGAGGTGCGGGCCTATCGGCGGTGGCTTGAACTCCGTGCCCGGGGAAATACCGTCGACTATAAGCGGGTTTTGAAAAACATTCTGGAGAGGGATATGATCGATTCGAGTCGTCAGCATGCCCCCTTAAAAAAGGCGGATGATGCTGTGCTCATCGATACTTCCTTCTTGACGATTGAGGAAGTGATTCATAAAATCTATACTCTGGCCGTGGGTGAAGGAAATGGACGTTGTGGTGATTGAACCGGCGGGTTTCTGCCCCGGGGTCAAAAGGGCCTTTGAGCTTGCACTTCAGACACTCAAAGAGAAAGACAAGTCTGTATATCTTCTGGGAGATCTCGTACATAACCGGCATGCGGTGGTGAAATTACAGGAAGAGGGGGTCCAGTTTGCCGAAAAGCCAGAGGAAATCCCTCCTGGAGCCACGGTCATTACTCGTTCACATGGAATCGAACAGGATACCATTCAAAAACTTCAGAAGCGGGGGGTTACTATCGTCGATACCACCTGCCCAAGAGTTAAAAAGGTCAGAGATCTGGCTCAGGAGCTTGAGGGAAAGGGATATATCTTGCTTATCCTGGGCAATTCAGAGCATCCAGAGATTCGGTCTCTCCTGAGCTTTTTGAAAAATCGACCTTTGGTTTTTAAAACAGAAGAGGAGTGGAGTTGTTTTGATTTTTCACCTTTTCGGGGGAAAAAAATTGCCGTTCTCACCCAGACCACCTTTCCCAGGACACTTTTTGAAGCATTCCTGCGGTGGAAGGATGAGAAATGGCCTCAAGTTGTGATGGAAGTTTTTCATACTCTCTGTGCTGAGACCGAAACCCGTCAGACCAATCTCACCAGGAAAATTAAGGAAGAAAAACTGACCACAGTCATTGTGGTTGGGGGGCAGAAGAGTTCCAACACGGCTTCTCTTTTTCTTCTGGCTCAGAGAGAGAACGTTCGCACCGTATGGGTGGAGGGATGGGAAGAGTTGACCCAGGAAGTATTCCATCTTTCCGAAAAAATAGGAATTGCAAGCGGTGCTTCCACGCCTGACTGGATAGTAAAACAGGTGTTTGATTGGTTAAGGAGTCGGTCTTGCCTGGGTGAAAAGGCATGAAGAACGTATACCCTTTGATTGTAATTATCGGCCGAACCAATGTCGGCAAATCGACGCTTTTCAATTATCTCTCGCAGGAAAGAGTGGCCATCGTGGACTCCTCTCCAGGGGTAACCAGGGATTTCCTGGAAAATTTTATAACCATAGGAACAAAGACAGTACGCATTGTGGATACTGGGGGCCTGGAAATTTTCGTTACCTCTGGTGATACCATTCAGAAAGAAATAGAAGCGAAGGCCTGGTCGCTTCTTAAGGAAGCACATCTTGTCCTTTTTGTTGTCGATGGTCGAGTCCCTCTCACCCAGATTGAGTGGGAACTCAGTTCAAGGCTGCGTAAAGAAAATATCTCTACGGTGCTTGTGGTGAACAAACGGGAGGGAATGACGCAGGAACCTTTACCACAAGAATTCCTCCGTCTGGGAATCAAAAAAACGGTCCAGATATCGGCCCATCATGGGGATGGGATTGCGACCCTCAAAAAGTTGATTGAGTACGAACTCCAGCACCATGAAACCGAAAAAAAGAGTCCACTCCAGAATGCCGTTCATGTGGCCATTGTGGGGAAACCAAACGTGGGGAAATCGACGCTTTTCAATACCATTCTTGGAGATGAAAGGGCCATCGTGAGTGACACCCCCGGTACCACCAGGGACGCGCTTCGGTCAATTGTCGATACCGAGTACGGAAGGTATGCTTTTCTCGATACGGCCGGTCTGACCCGCCGTAGCAAAACCGAGGAAGGGGTGGAGTTCTATGCCTATCTTCGCGCCAAAGAAAGTATCGAGAAATCCCAGATATGTATTCTCGTGCTTGATCCCTCCCAGGGCATTACTCGGCAGGATCAGAATATCGCCCGAGAAATCGCTGAAAAGGAAAAATGCTGCCTTGTGCTCTTAAACAAAATAGACCTCCTTCCGGAAAACTCACCGACAACCCTAAGAAAGCTCCTTCAGGGAGCGCGACTGGAACTCAATTTTCTGGGATATGCTGTTTTTCTGGCCGGATCAGCAAAAGAGAAAGAACTGCGTTGCCGGCTTCTTTCTACTATTGCCGGGACTTTTACCCGTTATCATCAGGTTGTCCACCCGGATGTCCTTAATCAGAGAATACGCCAGAAGGTTAATATGCATTTTCAAAGGGTCTTCTCGAGCACCGCTCCTTTTATTTATCGTATTGCTCAGGAAGGAATTGCTCCGCCAGTCTTTATGGCGTACACTGATTATAGAAATTATAAGGATATTCGACGAAGGGAATATCATGCCCGGGTCCTGGAAAAAGTACTACGGGAGGAGATGGATTGGGAAGGTGTGCCAATCAAAATCGAGTTTGCTCGAACCAAATCAAGAAGTGCTAAAAATTTACCGTGATTATCTCCAAGAAGAGAAGCGATATTCGCCACACACGGTGGAGAATTATCTTCGGGTTCTGGAGCAATTCGCTCAGTTTTTAACCACCAAAGAGAAAAGCAAGAATCTTCTCCAGGCTTCTTCTCAAGATGTCAGTGGTTTTTTTGTATTTCTAAAAGCCCAGAGGGGGCTCAAAAGAATCTCTCAGGTGAATCGGTTATCAGCTCTGCGAACCTTCTACCGCTTCCTGAGAAAAAGGGGGTTCATCGCTGCGAATCCCTGCGATGGCGTGAACACTGTGAAAATTGAGAAAAAACTGCCTCTTTTTTTAACCATTTCTGAAATGGATAAAATCCTTCGGTATCTCGGAGAAAAAGCTCAGGACGGTGCTGATTTTGCCTCTTTACGCAACGCGGCGCTTTTTGAATTGCTCTACTCGAGTGGTCTGCGGGTTGGGGAAGTGGTTCAACTTACCCCTCGCAATTTTGATTTCGCCAGCCGGATGGTAAAGGTAAAAGGAAAGGGCGGCAAAGAACGGATTGTGCCTTTTAACGAAAGTGCTCGAGAACGGCTTCTGCGGTATCTTGAAGTGCGTTCTTGCAATTTCCCGAATGGGCCTGATCAGATTTTTCTGAACCAGCGAGGCAGACCTCTTACTTCCCGGGGGGTACGAAAAATTCTCGAGGGTATCGTTCGTGCATTGCAGATAGAAAAGAAGGTTTCTCCTCATGTTTTCCGCCACAGTTTCGCTACCCATCTTTTGGCTGGAAAGGCGGAATTGCGAATCGTCCAGGAAGCGCTCGGGCATTCCAGCCTTTCCACCACCCAGATTTACACCCATCTTGACTGGGAACGAATGAAAGCAGTATACGATCACACCCATCCTCACTCAAAGAAGGTGAAGCAAGATGATTAGATCAACCACGGTGATTGGAGTATTACGCAATGGTCAGGGAGCCATGGCTTGTGATGGTCAGGTGACCTTCAATGACTCAGTTCTCAAAAAAGGTGCTCGCAAGATACGACGCTTTTACCAGGACCAGGTTTTTGCCGGTTTTGCAGGAAGCGGTGCAGACTCGCTTACTCTTTTAGAACGATTCGAAGAAAAGCTCAATGCGTATAGCGG
>JABUEZ010000136.1 GCA_013314795.1 Candidatus Profundicultor aquiphilus
TTCCGGTTTCTTCATTCCAATCCACGATCACCACTTTGGCTCCTTCACCAGCACATCCCTTGGAAAAGGCTTCACCCAATCCCTGTCCACCACCGGTGATAATCACCACTTTGTCTTTGAGACGCATGGTATTCCTCCTTTCGTTTTCGCCAAATCCCGTAACTGGCATCACTTGACAATCTTGAGCGACCCTCGGTCCGTAGTCAACACACTCATTCCTATAGCAATGAGTGCAAAAACCACAAGCTGGACATCATGCCCAAGCGCAAGCATGGACATTCCAGCCTGAGTCCAGGTAATCAAAATAACACCAAGCAAGGTCCGGTGAGGACCACCCCATCCACCCGAAAGGGCGGTCCCACCGGCCACAATACTGGCAAAAAGTGGTACACTCATGTCCGCACCGATTTCGATCGAACCACCCCCAAATTGAGCCATATAGAGAATCCCCGCCAGACCAGCCAGAAGACCACTCATCATAAAAACGTAAATTCTGGTTTTGACAACATCAATCCCACAGAGAGATGCCGCCACAGGGTTACCACCGATGGCAAAAATACGTCTTCCAAAGGGTGTACAGAAAGCAATGAAAATACAAACCGCCCATACCGCCATAGCCCAGTAAAAGATGGATGGTAAGCCAGCCAAAAAGGTCACTGAAAGCGAACGGAAAGCAGGGTTATCGATCACGTGCAGGAATCCTCGCGAAAGGTAAAGAGCCATTCCCTCCACCACAACGGACATGCCGAGAGTAGCCAGAAAAGAAGGTACTTTAAAGCGGGCGAAAAGTAACCCATTGATAAAACCCAGACCTCCACACACCAGAAGCGCTAGAGGAATTACCCAGAGACCTACTGCATCCATATAAAGAGCGCAGAGTAAAGCAGCCATTTTCAGCAAGCTCACTACCGAAAAGTCAAAAGAACCCATAACGATAACCATGGTCAACCCACATGCAGCAATCAAGAAGTACGACATGGCATAGACCAGAGTAACTCTACCCGCAGGGCTCAGGAAAAACGGGTTCGTTGCCTGAAAAATGATGATGATGATCACCGCTGCAACCAGAGAAGTAATCGTGCTGAGATTGCCCCTGACCAGTTTTCGAAGATCGAGCGCTGCCATTCTCACACCTCTTTCCCTTCTACGTAATGGAGACTCCCTTCAATCCTCTGGAGGATGCAACGATCGCCAGCACCAGCAAAAGACCCACCACAAGTTGCAGGATTTCAGGAGGTAAAAGCGTGATAAATAAACCCCGATACAGCGTTACAAAAGCTAAGGTTCCCAAAACGGTCCGATCCGGACCACCACTGCCTCCGGAAAGGAGTGTTCCCCCAAAAACAATCGCCACCAGGGGTAAGGTCATGTTATTCAGGTTCAGTGCTATTGGTACCGAACCTCCCAAGTGTTTAAACTGAACGATGGAACCAAATCCGGTGAGTAGACCGCTGATTGTAAAGGTCAAGATTTTGTATTTTTCCACATTAATACCAGCCAACCGGGCTCCTTCTTCGTTGGAGCCAATTGCATAGAGATATGCCCCAAGTTTGGTATTCTTCATAAGGAATATGGCAACAATGATAAGCGGAATCGACCAGAACAGCGTCGTGGGAACATACGGAATGAGTCTCGCTGCAAGAAAGTCATATCCGCGCACAATACGAGGGTATCCCCCGGATAAAATCGCCGTCAAACCCGAATAGGCTACCAGTAAACTCAGAGTCAAAATAAAAGAGGGCATTTTCACTTTGACCTGAATCACCCCGATGAGAAAGCCCGTTGCCAATCCCAGCAAAGGATATACGAGAATCGCCGGCGCGCCGACAACCGGTATGAGACGCCACACCAGAATCCCTCCCAGCATCCAGATTCCTACATAAGAGAGATCCATCGAACCAATGGTTGCCACCATCGACGGCCCGAGCGCAAAAACGATGATGGTTACAAACTGGCCCAGAATCGAGGAAAAATTGAGAGGCGTCAAAAATCTATCAGGAAAAATGGCGGAGAAGACAATCACCAGTACAATGAGCATGAGTATGGTTGGATCAATCTTGCGAATTTTTGCCCCTATTGATCCCTTCGGTAGACTCCGATCGGAAGCATTCCTCATGTAGCTATTACCTCCTTGAACTCCTGAGAACTCAGCACTTTCTGTACCCTTCCACCTTTCAAAAAGATAATCTTATCGCATAGCATTGAATATTCTTTGGGATCATCGCTCACCAGAATGATGGCGATTTTCCTTTCTTTCATCTCTAAAAGCGCTTCATAAATATCTCTTCGGGCACCAACGTCTATTCCTATGGTCGGGTCCTCCAGCAAAAGAATTTCCGGGTTCCGCTCAAACCATTTTCCTACAGAAATCTTCTGCTTATTTCCTCCGCTTAAAGACTGACACTCAGCCTCAATACTGGGAGTCCGAATTTTAAATTTCTGAACAATCTTCCCGGCCATCTGCTTTTCCATCCGGAAATCAATAATTGGAAATCTCTTTCTCAAAATACTTTCCATGTTAACAATGGAGATATTTTTTCGCACCGGCCAGTTGAAAAACAGTTGCTTTTCCGTCTCACCACAAAAATATCCCACTCCCTTTGCCAGGCGAGTATGGGGAATTTCTTTACTTGAAGCCTCTTTACCCTTAATAAAAAGGGTCCCCTGGTGAAAATCGAGAATACCAGCAATAGACTTAATGATTTCACTTTTGCCCGAACCGGTGGGTCCAAAAAAGCCAATACATTCTCCGCGATGTAACTCAAAAGAGATATCGTAATAACTCCCTTTTCTGGTCAGATTCTGAGCCACCAGGACAACTTCTTCTCTGTTTACATCAGCAGTTTCAGAAATCCTGGTCTCAGGTATAAATTCTCTTCCCACAATGGCTTTAAACAAATCTTCTTCCGTAACCTTTTCTTCTGAGAGGTTATAATGAGAAACCAACTTTCCGTCTCGCAACACATATACTCTGTCGGTGAACTCCAGCACTTCATGCATGATGTGAGAAACCAGAATGAACGAAGTGGTGGCTTTCATCTTTTTAATATAATTAAACAACTCCTGTCGTTCCTCGATGTTGAGCGGTGCAGTGGGCTCATCCAGAATAACCACCGAAGCCGTATCATCACCTCCGTGTTCCAGCCGCAAACTGAGGATGGCTCTGGCAATTTCTACCATCTTCTGGGTGGAAGGTGGCAAATTATACATAAAATCCTCAACACTACAGGCAATATGAAATTCCCTTAACAACCTTTCAGCATAGGTCTTCATTTCATCCCGCTTTAATCGAGCCAAACTCATTGCATATCGATCTTCATGACCAAGAAAAAGGTACTGGTAAACCCTTAAGGCGGGGATAACACCCTTTTCCTGGTAAACAATCGCCACACCCCTCTGAGCAGCCTCTCGCGGGTGTTTGGGGAAAGACATCTTTTGACCAGCGTAATACCATTCTCCACCATCGGGAGGGAAAACGCCCGCCATGATTTTCATGAGGGTGGTCTTACCCGCTCCGTTTTCTCCTACCACTCCCACCACTTCATTCGGATAAATCGCTATACTCACATCGTTGAGCGCCCGGACAACTCCACCAAATGTCTTGGTAATGCCTTTTAACTCAATAACAGGAGTCGCAGTATTCATCACGCCACCAGTCCATCCTTCCTGAAGGAATCATTAGACTATATCAAAGGGGGATGGTTCCAAAAAACCATCCCCCAAGATTACAACGCTTTTCCTATTCCCAGATCGGCTCAATCTTCAACTCAGGCGGGAATTTCTTGGCGTACTCTTCAGCCTGTTCCCAGGTATCGGCCCAACTGAAATCCAGGAAGTATTCCAGAGCAGCAGCGACATGTTTTCTTACTGCTTCCAGGCTTCCAAATTTTTCGATCTTGGCAGGGAAGTAATAGTTGTGTCGGCCGAGTTCAGTTCCTGCTCCGGCATGACGGTCATACTGAAGCCCCAATTCCTTACACTTGGACAGGGACATTAGTCTGAAATCGTACGGATATTCCGGTTTCTTATCCTTCATCTTCTTCAAAATCTTCTCCAGGTTTTCCTGCAGAGGCCCTAAGTGGAAATTCCGATGATTCATGATCCCGGCCGCTTCAGCTAACTTGTCCACTTCACCAGGTCGACCATACACACTCAATTCCGGAGCCTGAATCATTTCATCCGGCAGCGGGTACCACTCACCTACACACATGTCATAGAGCATCGGAACCAGCCTTCCACCATAGTAGGGGATATCGAACCCACAGGTGACCAGGAAGTTCCCCTTCAGGATTTCTTCAGCAGTGGTCATTTCCATATCTCGCGAAGCAGTGAAAGGCCCAATTTTCAAGCCCCGGTCTTCAAGAGCTCGCAATGCACCCGTAGTTACCGAGTCGTTACAGCCCCACAGACCTTCATAGTCCTGCCGGATAGCCAGCGCAGCTTCAGCCGCCTTTCTCCCGCCTTCGTAATTCCACTCCCCAAACTGATGGCCCAGCACCTGCATTTCCGGATACAGCTTCCAGGCCTGGAACACACCCAAGTTGATATAAGCGGTCGAAATCGTGGCGTTCATTTTGCTGGCCTGAATGTGCAGGAGTTTAGTCTTACCATTCTCTCTCATCTTCTGGAAGAGAAGCACCAACGGCAGGAAGGTTTGCTCATCCGATAAAGGAGTGTTGTCAACCACCCAGTATGGACCAAAATCACCTGGGAAGATATCTCCCGTAATTCCAAAATAAGTGGCCAGGAAAACCCTGTTCTCGTTACAGATTTTCGCCACTTCTGGCATAACCGACGCCGGTGGGCAGTTCAGGATGATAGCTTTGGCTCCAGCGGCGATTAAGCTCTGGACCTGCTGGATCCACTCAGCGTCTGATTGCGCTAACATCCCTTTAAATTTGAGACCAAGCTGTCCACAGGCCTGTTCAATGGCCTGATAGACCATCATGGCATATTCCTGCGAAAGATGGAAAGTAATGTGTCCAACAAGGAAACTTTCTCCCGGCTCTGCATTCTTATATTTCTGAGCCAACTCACGCCTTAAGGCTTCTTCATCGGTTGACTGCTGGGCGAAAGCCAGAACACTCACCATACCCAACACCAAAACCAGACCCACTATAACCACAACTTTCCCAAAACGACTTCGCACGGTCATCCTCCTTTCAGATTTTGTTCCATAAAATGCAACCCAACACCCGCCTGCGAGATACCTCAACCCGTACACTTCCCTTCCTCTGCGATCACCTCCTTTTATAAAATGAACCCTTTACTGTGCGTTCAGTTCCAGGTTGGGACAATAAATCACTTTTTTCAGAAGGTCTGATAAAAATCGAGCTATGTTCAAATTTGATCATATTTTAACAATATTTACCACTTTTTGGTAAAAATTTATCACTACATGGTAGAGAATAAAACTTAGAGACGTTTTTGTCAAGATTGCTGAAGGTTTTAATCGACCAAAAAATATTGTATATCCATTCCAAAAATCGCCATAAGCATGGTCAAAAACTCAAAACGAAGAATCCAGAAAAGGTAAGTGATACTGATCAAGGGATTCACCCGAATGTCCCATTAGACCGGTTTCAATTAAGTCTCTCGCGTTTTCACGCAACAGGAGCCAGAACATTCAAGTCAAAATATGGTAAGGAGCAAACACCTCTTAAAATAATACGGAGAGGGCATGCCATAAAAATTTCAAAAACACACATCGTTGTATTGAGTTCCTAAAAGTGATTCCAACCGGATGAAGACGAAACATACCGCTTTTCTGTATATCTTCACCCGGTTGACAATTGACACCATTAATTTAAATTTTGTTCAAATCTTCTCAGTATTTGGCACAAGTTCAAAATCAATCATTTTCCACCCCGAGAGTTCAATTTTATGCATTACTTTTGGGGAATATTCAAACCATCGTACCAGATACGATGCTTTCATGTGTTCAAATTTCCAGACCTTAAAGTCATACCAGTTCTCGTAGAACATTATCTTCCGTGGGTTTCGGGCCATGGTGTTCATATCTAAGTTGACGTGCATATCATACTCG
>JABUEZ010000137.1 GCA_013314795.1 Candidatus Profundicultor aquiphilus
TCATAACTTGAGGGTGGCTTTACTCCAGCCTGAGCAAAAAAATCCTTGTTGTAGAAAAGTGCCCGAGTCTCGGCAAACCAGGGCACACCGTAGTTTTTCCCTTTGTAGGTGGTGGAGATAAAGTTTGCTTCCATGAATGCTCCTTTGCCCCCAAATTCATCAATGTTAACTTCTTCAAGACCACCGGTCGCTGCAAACTGAGGATTCCAGGTGGTGCCAACCTGGAAGGCATCAGGACCAATACCGGTGGCCAGAGCGGTGGAAATTTTCTGCCACGCTTCCCCCCAGCCAACGATCTCAAAATTCACCTTATAACCCGTGCTTTTCTCAAATTCAGCAACTTTCTTTTCCAACCAGGGAACATGAGTCTCATCTGGCGCATTCGGCATTACCCAGAAAGTGATTTCCGTTTTTGCCTCGATTGCCATCGATGTCAAAAGGAGCAAAAACACCACAACTGTCCCCAATCCTACCTTCCAGAAACGATCCTTCACGATACCCACCTCCTTAGTTTGATTTTTCAAAACCCTCTCATTTCCCTTTCTTCTCACTTCCAAAAATCGATAACCACCACCTCCCCGACTCATCCTTTGGTTGCTCCGGCAACCAATCCTTCGATAATCTGTCTCTGCATGAGACTAAAGAGAACGAGAACCGGGATGGACACCAGAATACAAGCAGCCATCATCCCTGCCCAGCGTGCCTGCTGTGCAGTGATATACTCAAGAAGCCCCAAAGACACTGTCTTGGTTTCTCGACCAGTCAGTACGGTGGCAAAAAGTACCTCATTCCAGGCCATAATAAAAGAGTAAATCCCCACCGCAGCAATACCGGGTTTAGAAAGGGGGAGAATAATCCGAAAGAGTGCTCCCCAAGGGGTACAACCGTCTATTTGAGCCTGTTCATCGATCTCAGTCGGAACAGAATCAAGGAAGTTGCGCAACATAAGAATACAGAAAGGGAGCGAAAAAGAAGTATAGGTCAAAATCATCCCCCAATAGGTATTTTTCATGGGAATTCCCAAATTTTTCTGAATTGAAACAAACAAAATAAAATAAGGAATGACAAAAGAAATCCCTGGAAACATCTGAGTGGCCAGAACACCAAAGGAATAGATGTCTTTTCCCGAAAACTGAAAACGGGAGAGAGCATACGCAGCCAATATGCTAATCAAGATGGAAAAAAACATGGTTCCTCCACTGATGATGAGACTATTGCGAAAATAATCAAGCATGCGCACCGTCCGGTTGACCTTCAAATAATTTTCCCAGGTAAACCGGCGAGGTATCCATCGAGGCGTCAGGTGAGGTTTGGTTACATCTGCAGACTGAATTTCAAGGGTGGTTTTAAAAGAACAGGAAATCATCCAGAAATACGGAACCAGAATAACCATCAAAACCAAAAAGAGGGCCACGGTAAAAAAGAACTGCTCCCGTCGCTTCATTCGTTTTCTCACTATTTCCCGGTCAAAGGAACCTCGACGGATTTCCATCACACAGGAACCCCTTTTCTGATTTTCAGGACAAAAACAGTCATCGAGAGCACAACCACCGTGAGAAACAGCGACATGGCCGCTCCCAGCCCGAAATGGAAATTGACAAACGCTTCCTGCAGAATAAATGTGGAAGGAACGTGAGCTTTACCTGGGTCAGTACCTAAAAGAATGTAAAACTGGTTAAAGGCATGAAAATTCCAGATGGCGGAAAGCAAAAGAAGCGTTCCGCTCACCGGTTTGAGCATGGGAAAAGTAACATACCGAAAAATCTGCCACTTCGAAGCGCCATCAATTCTTGCTGCCTCATACAATTCGGGGGGGACACTTTGCAGACCTGCGAGGAGCACGAGACAAGAAAAAGGCCACCCCTTCCAGATACTTGCTACCATCACCGCATAGATGGCCCGATCCCCAACCAGCCAGATAGCAGGCTCCTGAATAATACCCAGAAAGAGAAGGTATTTATTGACCAGCCCGATTCTGGCCTGGAAGATAAACCGCCACACATTGTACACTACCGAGTCCGGAGTAATATAAGGAAGGAGAATCAACCCCCGCACCAGAGTCCTTCCCCAGAATTTCCGATTGAGAAGCATGGCTACCCCAAGTCCTATAAAATACCCTGCAGGAATGGTTACCAATCCATAGTAAATGACGTTTCCAATGGAACGCAAATACCTTACCCCGGTATCGGTCCGCGGAGAAAAAACGGTCAGAAAGTTACGAAAGCCGACAAAAGGTGCCTTGCTCCACTGAGTAACAGTGTAAATATCGAGGTCGAGAAAAGAAAGATACCCTCCCCAGAGAATAGGAATTACATGAACCACCAGCATGCAGAGGAACGCCGGCAGGACAAACCAGAATACCACTCTTCGAGCAAACTTTTGCAAAGACATCCGAATTACTCCAGGAATTTGAAATTACCCGAATGTCATCGATGTCATCATACGAAAAAGTCATGCAAAAGTCAAGTATCTCTCCCATTTCTGGTACCATTTTTCCGTATGCTTGGAAAAGAAATTACGATCAAAATAACAAAAGGGAATAAAAAATTCAGATTGTTTGTATAAATTTGTCAAATAAACTATACTTACTCACAAAAGGGTTGAAAAATGGAGAAACCAGTACAGCAATATTCTTGGAAATATGCCCTTTTGGGATTGCTATGTACCTTATTGGGTTTCTCGTTCTTTTGGTTTTATCTGGCTCGCCCTGCAATATTAAGCTTCCACCCGGCTGAACATCCCCTCTATCTTGTGGGAATTTGCTTTTTCATTCTTCTCTACTTGAAATTAGGTGGAAAACGCCCTCCTCTCTTTCTCACTCTGGGTTTTTATTTAGTCATCCTGGGATTCTGGAGCCTCTTTCTGGAAACAATCGCCCCCTCAAGTTTTCGATTTTTCAATATCCCCTTCCACCTTCTTTTTTTCAACACTGGAGCAATAGCTCTGCTTATTTCCATGTCCATTCACTTTAGAAGAGAAGAAAACCTCCGTAACGAATTGCAACGCACCAGAAATCTGCTCAGTTTCATCTTTCAGCACATTCCTGACCATGTGTACGTCAAAGACCGGCAGAGCCGGTTCGTAGGTGCCAGTATGTCGCTGGTGAGACACTTTGGCTTGCAGAAAATAGAAGAAATCTTGGGCAAAACTGACTTTGATTTCTTCTCCACTCCTCATGCGGAAGAAGCTTTTACCGACGAACAAAGGATCATGGAAAGTGGCATACCCATTGTGGGGAAAGAGGAGAAAGAAACCTGGCCTGATGGAAGTATAAACTGGGTATCGACCAGCAAAATTCCCTGGAAGGACACCACAGGAGAAGTCATCGGCATCATCGGAATCTCTCGAGATATCACACCTCTCGTCGTCCAGCGACGAAAACTCGAAGAAAACGAACGTTTTCTGACAGTGATTTTTGAAAACATCCAGGACGGTCTATGTGTCCTGGATCGGGAAATGAATATCATCCGGGCCAATCGCTTCCTTGAGAAAATGTATCCTGAGGAATATCCCCTGGTAGGGAAGAAATGCTACCAGGCTTTTTACCGAGCCGAGCACCCCTGCGTAGACTGTCCCACTCTTAAAGCGCTGGCGGCAGGAGAAAGCCGTACGGCAACCGTGCCCTATATGCGAATGGGAAAACACGTAGGCTGGCTGGAGGTCATCGCGCATCCCCTTTATGACGAACACGGCAGCATTCAGGGAATCATTGAGCAGGTTCGAAACATCACCGAACGCGTGCAATACGAGGAAGAACTGAAAACCCGAGAAGAAAATTTTCGCCTTTTCGCCGAATCAAATCCCTCAGCCATCCTCATTTACCAGGATAACCGTTTTATCTATGCCAACACCGAAGCCGAACGATTGACCGGATACTCCAGAGAAGAACTGATCGGCATGCCGGTGACCCATTTTATTCACCCTGACTTTGTCTCCACGGTTGCCACCCGAGCCGAACGACGACAGAGGAACCTGCCAGTGGAAAAACAATACGAAATCAAAATCATCACCAAAGACTGGCAAGAACGGTGGTTATTCCTCTCTGCAGAAACCATTCTCTACCAAGGGCGGTGGGCAGGGCTTGTCGCCGCCATGGATATTACCGAGAAAAAGAATGCCGAGCGAAAAAACCTTCATCTTAAGATGGTTCTCCAGAGCATCCGCGACGTGAACCAGATTCTCTCCCGAGAAAGAGAACTCCCGGTAATTCTCGAAAAGGTATGCCAGGCGATGGTTCAAGATGAAGCCTATACTTCCACGTTGATTCGCCTTGTAAACGAGGAAAACCCCTTCGTATTTCACGCGGGCATAGAGAAAGAAAAGCTTTGCGAATGGATTACATTCTTGGAACGCACAGATTTTTCACTATCCGGTGAAACTCCACTTGCGATACCACTCCATTGCTCCCCTCCCGAAGAAAGTCTTCTTGCTGTTCCAATCCGATATCGAGAACGCCTTTTGGGAACGCTCGCCGTAGCCATGCCCTCCGATCTTGCTCAGGAACCCGAAGAACAGGAACTCCTCCTGGAACTGAGCGACGACCTGGCCTTTGGGATACACAATTTGGAAATCCAAAAAACGAAGGATACGATACAAAAAAGCCTTGTAGAAAGCGAAAGACGATTTCGAACCCTGGTCGAAAACTTGCCTTTAGGTGTGATCATCTTCCGGAACGGAGAATTTGTATATAGCAATCCCTTTGCTGACCAGTTACTGGATCACTTTGTCGATCCATTTCTTGCTTTCCTCAAGGAAAAAACACACACCCATCAAGCCATCTCGTTACCAGGTACGTTTACCATTGAAGATGAGGTCCATCTTGCCAACCATCGCGGTGAAGAACGATGGTTTTTGATTCGCGGTCGCTCTATTCAATATGAAGGACAGGCAAGCCTTCTCCTTTTTCTCCTCGACATAACCGAAAAGAAAAGGCACGAACAGGTTATCGAATACCTGGCCACTCACGACGCTTTAACCGGCCTCTATAACCGTGCTTTTTTCGAAAAAACGATCCAAGAAGTTGGCCCGGAACAACTTCCAGCAAGCATTATCATGGGTGATTTAAACGGTCTCAAGTTAGTCAACGATGCATTTGGGCATGAAACGGGGGACCGCCTCCTCATCAAAGCAGCATCCCTTCTGAGTGAATCCTGTCCTCCCGGGGGCATTGTAGCCCGGGTCGGCGGCGATGAATTCGCCATGCTGCTCCCTCGAACCGACCACACTGCGGTTCAGCAACTCGTCGAGGATATGTACAGGAAATTCGCGAATCAGGCGATCCAGTTCATCCCCATCAGTATCTCTCTGGGATTTGGCACAAAAATCGACGCCACACAAAGTATGTACGACATCCTGCGGATTGCGGAAAACTGGATGTACCAGAGAAAACTCATTGATGGACCAAAATTCCGAGTCGAAACAGTTCATATCTTGCAAAGAACACTTCGTGAAACCGCCTTCGAAGCAGAAGAACACACCAACCACATTAAAGAATTAGCACTACGGATGGCCCAAATTTTGAATCTTTCTGAAAAGGAGAAAGAGTTACTTTCTCTTCTCGCCGATTTCCACGATGTGGGAAAGATTACCATCCCTCAGGAAATCTTGCAGAAGCCAGGTCCCTTGAGTCAAGAGGAATGGGAAATTATCCGCCGACACCCTGAAGTGGGATTCCGCATCGCTCAGGCCATTCCTGTATTAGCACCCATTGCCAACCTGGTGCTCGCACACCACGAGTGGTACAATGGCCAGGGATACCCTCGCGGCCTCAAGGGGGAAGAAATCCCCCTTCTTGCCCGTCTCATTGCCATCTGTGACGCCTTTGATGTGATGGTAAGCAGCCGCCCCTACAAGAGAACCCTTCTCCCTGAAGAGGCGATTACAGAGCTACAGCGCTACAGCGGAACCCAATTTGATCCCACACTTGTGGCCATATTTGTGGAAATCTTCACCAAAGATTGCGACGACTTTTCCCGAAAAACCTGATACAGAGCAAAAAAACTTATTTTACTCTTT
>JABUEZ010000138.1 GCA_013314795.1 Candidatus Profundicultor aquiphilus
TTTTTCTCAGCATGCTTGCCCTGGTTTTACCACTATGATCCTCAATTGAACGTACATACTCCAGGGATGGATATCTCTGAATTCCTTCCTGAATCTTGTCTTTCTGCCGCGGATCATGCTCAATAAAAAAAACGCCCCCCTTTTTCAGAAAGGGGATCCCTTCCTCCACAATCCTCCATATCATTCCCAAGCCACCCTGCTCAGCCACGAGCGCTTCTTTTGGCTCGTACTCTCGAATTTCACGGGCAAGACCATCCCATTCTTCCTGAGGCACATACGGTGGATTAGAAAGAATCGCATCGAAGAAGATGTTCAAGTCACGAAAGACCTCAAAAAGGTTAGAACGCAAAAAGCAAATTCGATCCGCAATACCCAATCGTTGGGCATTCTGTTGCGAAAGTGCTACAGCCTTTTCAGAACTATCAACGCCAAAGACTCGAAGACCGGGAATCCAAAATGCACATGTAATTCCGATAACCCCACTCCCACAACCCACATCGCAAACAGTGACACTTTCCTTTCTCTGAGTGAGAAATCGCAAAAATAGCATTGCCTCCTCTACCCAGGCCTCGGTATCAAAGCGAGGAATAAAGACTCCCCTCTCCATCCGAAACGGCAAAGACAAAAATTCCCACTCCCCCAAAATGTACTGCAACGGAACACCTTGCAGGCGCTCTTCAAGCATAGCGTAAAGCTCTCGCAGGGTTTCGCCATCTAAGTCAAAATCCCAGAAGAGATACACCCGACTGGGAGCAGTATGAAGGATTTGAGCCAATAAAAGGCGCGCTTCCCGTGTTGGAGAAAGGACCTGGCTCTCCCGTAGAGTCTTTACCAGATCCTTCCAGACTTCCCTTACCAGAGCCATGTTTAGCCAACCTTTTCGAGCATCTTGGCCCTTTCTTCGGCAGCCAGCGCCTCGATAATTTCCTCCAAATCTCCTTCCAAAACCGACTCCAAACGATAGAGGGTGAGATTGATACGGTGGTCAGTAACCCGGTTTTGAGGAAAATTATAGGTTCGAATGCGTTCACTTCGTTCCCCGGTTCCGATCTGCGTTTTCCTTTCCCGGTCTATTTCTTCTTTTTGAGTCTTTCGCTCTAATTCTAAGAGTCGCGCCCGTAAAATCCGCAGAGCCTTGGCTTTATTCTTATGCTGTGATTTTTCATCCTGGCAGGTAACCACCATCCCCGTAGGAATATGGGTAACCCGGACTGCCGAATCAGTAGTATTCACACTCTGTCCCCCATGACCAGAGGAACGATACACATCGATCCGCAACTCTTCGGGCTTTATCTCCACTTCGACCTCATCGGCCTCCGGTAACACAGCCACGGTCGCTGTAGAAGTATGAATGCGCCCTCCTGCTTCGGTAATCGGAATTCTCTGGACCCGGTGAACCCCACTCTCAAATTTGAATTTACTGTACGCACCTTTCCCCTCTACAGCGAAAATGATTTCCTTAAACCCTCCCAGTTCGGTAGGGTTAGCACTCATCACTTCTATTTTCCAGCCCTGTCGCTCGGCATAGCGACTGTACATTCTGAAAAGATCAGCAACAAAAAGTGCTGCCTCTTCGCCACCGGTTCCCGCTCGAATTTCTACCAGCGTATCTTTCTCATCCCGAGGATCCCTGGGAAGCAGCATAATCTTGATTTCCCCAGCAAGCTTATCAATAGCATCTCGGAGACGGACCATATCTTCCTCCAGGAGATTTCTCATTTCCGGGTCCTTTTCAACCTTTAACAGAGCCCGCTCTTCCTCCAGTTCTCTTTCCAGTTTCTGGTACTCCCTGTATTTACTGACCAGAGGTTCTATCTCAGCCAGAGTCTGAGCATAATCTCGATAGCGGGTCATATCACTGATTACCGCAGGATCAGCCATTCGCTGGGTCAACTCTTCGTACTGTCTGACAATAGCCTCAATTTTCTCCCGCCACATTGTTTCCTTCCTCCCCTAAACTTCCCTTCAGCGCCGAAAAAGCTACTTCAAGCTGAGATCGGTCCGGCTCTCGAGTGGTAATCCTTTGTAACCAGAGACCCGGCAAACTCAGCGAATAGATCAGGCTATTATTCCGGTGGCGCGAAACAAACCTGATTACTTCGTAGGCAAGACCTGCCACCAGGGGAACCACGAGAATTCGGGTGAGAACCCTGCCTATTATTCCTGGTCTCCCCAGAAGGGAAAAAACAAAAATACTTACAATCATAACCACAATCAGCCAGTTCGTCCCACAGCGAGGATGCAAGGTGGTAAACTTTTCGGCATTTTCTGGCTTCAATTCTTCACCATTTTCGAAAGTAAAAATTGCTTTATGCTCAGCGCCATGGTACTCAAACACCCGCCTGATGTCCTTGAGATTAGCGATAATCGTAAGATACACCAGAAAAATTCCCACCCGAATACACCCTTCTACCAGATTGTACAAGACGGTTGAGGAAATGAACCGATCTACAAAAGAGGCTAAAAAGGTGGGAAGCGCAACAAAAAGACCCACAAAAAGACCAAGCGCAAGCAGGATGGCCACTCCCATGTCAAAAGTACTCAACTTTTCTTCTTCCTCCTCAAAAACAACCGATGCCGAGTAAGAGAGAGCCTGCCATCCAACTATCAAGGAATCCACCAGGCCCACAATCCCCCGAATAATAGGCAAACCAAAGAAACGGTTTCTCTTAGCCAGGGGTTTCGTATTTCTCACTTCTACAGCAATATCTCCATTTTTCTTGCGCACTGCCAGAGCCATTCTGAAAGGGGTACGCATCATCACCCCTTCAATTAAGGCCTGGCCACCCACATCAAGACACACTTTCTTATTCTCCAATTTTTTTCCAAGGTTGCCCACAGCTTTTCTCCCCTTCCGGACAAACCCCATCGACGCAGGGAGGACCAGCAGATTCAAAAATTGCTGGTGCCTTCTCCTGCACTATCGTCAACATTTTAAAGCACAGTTCCCGAATTTCCCATTGAGCTCGATTACAAAGGCGCAGGCGAAAAACGTGTAAAAGCTCTCGAGCGTTTGCCGTGAACACCAAATTCGTGGCCATTCCCTGCGGAATGATATAACGGGCGTCCTCTTTAGGTATTCCCAAAGACAGGAGTTTCCCATAGACTTCCTTACAATGCTGCACCAATTCTTGGCAAAGACCCTTCGCCTGGGGATTTCCTTCAAGTACCGGAGGATACACGAAATCCGCCTCTTGAAGGGAAACATAGCGCTGACTCTGCTGTGCATATGAAGCCAGGCGATGCCGTACCAGTTGATGTGAAGCAACCCGAGAAATCCCCTCTATACGAAAGGTAAACGAAGCATGCTCAAGAATTGATTCGTGTCCCCGACACAAAAGTTCCCGAATCAACTGCCTTGCTTTTTCCAGGGTTATCTCTCGAGGAGGCTTTTTACTGTAGCACGTCCGTGCAGCCAGAGCAATTGTTATTTCTGGTTCCGGCGTACATGTAACCAGAGAAACATCCATAAAAACGTCCCCAAAATCAAAAAAGGAAGTAGCGCATCAAGCTACTTCCTGGAAACCAGCAATGCAGGGCCAACTAGTACGTGTCTCCGTATTTGCTGCGAAATTTTTCCACTCTTCCTGCGGTATCTACCAGCTTTTGTTGACCAGTGAAGAAAGGATGACACTTTGCGCAAATTTCCACCTTAATCTCAGGAAATCTGGTGGAACGAGTTACAAAAGAATTCCCACAGGCACAGATTACTCGAGTCTCTTTATATTCCGGATGGATTCCTTTCTTCATTTTTTTCACCTCTGCTCCCCCAAAAGTGAGAGATATTATAACATGGGTATCTCACGGTGTCAAAAGAACACAAACCGTAGGGAGGTCCTACCGAGAGGCCTTCAGAACCTGGTCGATAATTTTGAGAAATTCTCGGTTGGAACGGGTGTTCTGCATGCGTTCAATGACCATCTGGATGGCTTCCTGAGACTCAATATTCGCCAGAAGCCTCCGTAGAGTCCAGATTCTTTCCAGATCTTCCTTCTTGAGCAGCAATTCCTCTTTTCGGGTACCAGAGCGATGAATATCGATGGCCGGGAAAATCCTGCTTTCGGCCAGGGCCCTGCTCAGGTGAAGCTCCATATTGCCCGTGCCCTTGAATTCCTCATAAATAACCTCGTCCATGCGAGAACCAGTATCAATAAGGGCCGTGGCCAGAATTGTCAGGCTTCCACCTTCTTCGATATTGCGAGCCGCCCCAAAGAAACGTTTCGGCCAATGCAAGGCCGAAGAATCGATACCTCCAGAGAGGGTTTTTCCAGTGGTTGGCACAACCAGGTTATTGGCTCGGGCCAAGCGGGTGATACTATCTAGAAGGATAACAACGTCCTTTCCTTCTTCGACCAGTCTTTTTGCCCTTTCCAGAGTGAGTTCAGCAACCCGGAGATGGTTTTCCGGTTTCTGATCAAACGTTGAGGCAATCACATATCCTTTCACCGAGCGTTCCATCTGAGTCACTTCTTCGGGCCTTTCATCGATGAGAAGGACAATCAAAACTGCATTTGGGTAATTGGCCGAGATTCCGTTAGCAATCTTCTCCAACAGCACGGTTTTCCCTGCTTTAGGCGGAGCAACAATAAGGCCCCTCTGCCCCTTCCCAATAGGGGCAAAAATATCAATAATACGAGTTGAAATCTCCGTCGGCGAAGTTTCCAGAATATACTGCTCATCGGGGAAAATAGGGGTCAGATTTTCAAAAAGAGGTCTTTTTTTGGCCTGCTCCGGATCCTCATCATTAATGGCCTCGATACGGAGCAAAGCATAATACCGTTCACCCTCTTTGGGAGGACGCACCTGACCCGCAACTTTATCACCACTACTGAGCACAAAACGCTTAATCTGCGAAGGAGAAACATATACGTCGTTTTCCGAGGGAGAAAAATCGTCCGAAGTCCGCAGAAATCCGTACCCATCCGGGGTAATTTCTAAGACACCCTCACTGAAGATATACCCTTTTGATTCGGTTGCTTTTTTCAGAATTTCAAAAATCAAATCGCTTTTCTTTTTTCGGCTATAACCAGAAATACCCAGAGACTGCGCGATTTCCGAAAGCTCTGCATTCGATTTCTGTTTCAGCTCCGCCAGAGAATATTGAATAGAAACCTTTTTTTCCTGTTCTTTGACCTCTTTTTCAGCTTCTTTTTGTTCATTTTCTTCAACAACTATTTCAGTCTGATGATTCTCCGTAACCACGGCAACCTCCTCCTATCTCATGTACTCAACAAACTCTTTGCAATATCCACATGCTCCACTTTGTCAACATCAAACCCTATCTCCGGATAAGGAGTAATAACGGCCAGGCCTTTCATCCCTAAAACCTTTTCTACCCTTTGTTCCACATCTTCAATCCGCAGGCACTTCAAAAGGTATTTAAGGATGACCTTCATACCCAAAACCTGAGCCATGGCAAGAGGTTTTTTGCGGTTTTCAACCATCTGAGCAATCCATTCCCTTTTTTCCTCTACCACCCTAGGGTCCATGAAAAACAAATTCCCCCCTGTAAAACATCCCTCCTTAACCCTCACAAAAGTTCGTTTCCCCCGACCAATTTTTTCTTCGTACGTTTCCTTACGGATGATGGGGTAGTAAAAATCGGCCTTTCTTTTTTCACATCTCAAAAAGAAATCTTCGATCATCTCCCCCCTCAAAAGAGGTAAATCACTTGCCACTACCAGAACCTTCCCCTCCGGTTTCAAGGCTTTAAGACCATTCAAAGTACTCTCAAAAGGGTTTCTGCCTGGTTGAACAACTTCGGTAACCTTGTTACCGATTCTGGATTTAAAATCCTCGACCAAGCCAACAACTACGATCTTTCCAATAGAGGAAACATCCCTGAGGGCTTCTATGACATACTCTATCATAAACTTCCCTTCTATGACAAGTAGGGCCCGGTTACTTACTCCAAATTTTTTTTCGTTTTCCCCTTCACCACCACCCGCCAGAATGATCGCATCAATCATGTGACCCTCCTCCTTACATCTCCTCTACAA
>JABUEZ010000139.1 GCA_013314795.1 Candidatus Profundicultor aquiphilus
TCCCCTGGCGTTGAGTATCTTATTCTCGCCTTATGAGAAGGTGCTTCTGGCGGTCAAAAAGCGTCTGGAAAGGGAGTTACAGAACGAGCCTTTCCCGTTTGAAAAGAGGGTTCCCATTTTCCTCTATCAGGTGGAAAGCATGGACATGGCTTTTACGGCACTCAACACCCTCGCTCCGGAACATGCCGAAATCCTCACCGCTTCACCTCTTGAAGACCTGAAAAAGGTAAAACACGCTGGAAGCATTTTCCTCGGTCCGTATGCCCCGGTGGCGCTCGGTGATTACGGGTACGGACCGAACCACGTCCTTCCCACTCTTCGGGGAGCCCGTTTTGCTTCCCCCCTTTCGGTGCGCGACTTCTACACCGTTTCTTCCTTCGTTTTTCCCCAAAAGGAAAAAGAATACGCAAACTACGCTCTGATCGCCAAAACCGAAGGGCTTTTTTACCACGAAAAGTCACTCAGGGTTCGAATGAAAAAGAGTAGGCCTTAAGGCCTACTCTTTTTCACCGCTTGAAAAGTTCTTCCAGAAACACCGGAAGAGTAAAGGCCGCCTGGTGAATTTTGGGAGAATAGTAACGGGTCGGGAAGGGAAGGCTCCGCTCTACGTTCACAGGGTCTTCCTTTTTGGAGGCAAAGATGTAGCTCCATACCCCCCCGGGATAGGTGGGCACCATTCCCCAGTAGAGGCGTAAAATCGGAAAGTGCCGCAGGTAACTCCAGAGTTTCTCCACCCGTTCCTCCTCAAAGAACGGCGGCTCCATCTGCGAAACAAACACCCCACTCTCGGTGAGATGCTGGTAGACCTCCTCAAAAAACCGTGGTGAAAAAAGCGGTTCTGCCACCCCCCGGGGAAAGGGATCGGTCGAATCCATGATGATAACATCAAACTGAGAAGCGGTGGCAATGTACCGGGTAGCATCGTCCACAATCACCTTAAGACGGGGGTCGTGCCAGGGAGCAAGGTCAGGGAAAAATCTCTGGCACACTTCGATCACTTCTTCATCGATATCGACCATCACCACTTCCTCCACCGGGTGCTTCAACACTTCCCGGGCTGCGCCTCCATCACCACCACCGATGATGAAAACTCGTTTGGGTTGCGGGTGGGTCACCATGGCCGGATGAACGAGCATCTCATGGTACATAAATTCGTCTTTCTCCGAAAGCTGCACAATCCCGTCCAGAAGTAGAACCTTCCCATAGAGATAGGTGTCAACCACGGCAATTTCCTGAAATCTGCTTTTTCCTACAAAAAGGGTCTCCTTGACTCGCAACCCCACCTCAAAATCCTTAAGGTAATTCTGGACGTACCAGAGTTCCATCGCGTTTCTGCAACCCCCTCTCTAATTCCACCAGCTTTACCTTCTCGGCCTGAAAACAATCCTGAATCAAAGCGATGCTCTCCTTGGGGTCAAAATGCGAGCCCACAAAAACGTCCAGGGCCGCATACCCGTACTCCGGCCAGGTGTGAATGGCCACGTGCGATTCCGGCATGATCAAAAGCCCACTCAGCCCGTACGGTTCAAATTGATGCACCTGAAGCGCCAGAATCTCAAGACCATAGAGGCAAGAGAGCTTCTTGAAGAATCGTTCGACCAGCCCTTTGTCGTTGAGGAGAGGTGAGCCAATAATCTCTATCAAAAGATGCCGGCCGGTCAGTCCCCCTTCCAATCTCCTCACTCCCTTCCCATCAAAATGGAAAATCGAATTCGGTAATACTTTAATCTCTTTTTTGCCATCCTGCAAGAAGAATGTTTCGACCGGCCAGCTCTTTTTCCCGTCGAAAGGAGTGGAACATTTCCCCATGACACACGGTACACAAATTACTGTTTTCGATATTCCTTTTCTTCACCCCGTATTCTTCCAGTTCGTCCTGCACCACTCCCGGAAGGTCCACAAAAAAGTAACCTTCCTTCTCCCGTATCCGCCGCGTTCCTCGTCTGGCGAAACGCCGAGCCACTTCCTCCCCCACCGCAAAACAGCACTCTCCAATACCCGGACCGATGCCCACCAACAAATCCGACACCTGGCTCCCAAAAACTGTCTCCATTGCCCGGAGCACTTCAAGGTGAATCCCATCCACCACCCCCCGCCAGCCCGCATGAACCACTGCCAGCGCCTCTTTCACGGGGTCAACGAAAAGCAGGGGAAGACAGTCGGCAACCAACACCCCCAAACACACGCCCCTTTGTGCCGTGAGCAGCGCATCTGCCACTGGTTTTTCCCCAGGAGGCCCATCCACCACCACCCACCGCGTCCCATGCACCTGAGAAGCAGTAACGAGGGTATCAATCAAGAGAACCTCTTTCAACCGTTCCCGCTCTTTTCCATCACCAGGGTTGAAGAACGCCTGCTTGAGTGTGAAAGCATGAAAAAGGAGCGAAGAAGAAATATTCTCAAACTGAAGAAAGGGAACCCCTCGAATGACGACTCGCTTCATCTATCCCCCTAACGCCTGGCGATACTCCCGCAGAAGTTTTCCGAATTCCACCTTCCAGTTTCGCTCCGACTGATGCTTGAGAATGAAATCAAGCAGCGCCGAACCGACGATCACCCCATCGCTCACGCTGGCCACTTCCCTCGCCCGGGAAGGAGAATGAATCCCAAAGCCCACCAGAACCGGACTCACCGTGCACGAGCGAAGAATCGAAACCACCTTCTCTAAAACCCCAAGGTCGATATCCACCGCACCTGTAGTTCCCTTCCCGGAAACAAGATAGACAAACCCCTTGCTCTCCTCCCCAATCCGGGCAATCCGCTCCGGCGAGGAATTCACCGCCAGAAGAAGAATCACTTCCAGGAATCCGTTGGCTTCCGCAAGGAGGGATTTCGCCTCCAGAGGAAAGTCGGCCACAATCAACCCCCGGAAGCCCGCCCGGGAAAAATCCCGCGCAAACTGGTCCACGCCATAGCGAAAAACGATGTTCCCATAGGTCATGGCCACAAGCGGAAGAGAAAGCGACGTTTTTTCCATGGTCTCTTTTACCAGAAGGGGTGTTACCCCCTGCAACAGAGCCCGGTAGGAAGTAGTCTGAATCACCGGCCCGTCGGCCACCGGATCGGAATAAGGAATCCCCACTTCCAGGGCATCGACCCCCTCTTCAGCGCAGATACGGGCCAGTTCCAGAAAATCCGGAACACTGGGATACCCAAAGGTCAAATAGGGAACAAAGAGTTTATGTTCTTTTCGCTTCTGCTCAAGCACTTCCTGCAAACGCTCCTTCATCGTATACCCCTCCTTTCCCGATATTGCATCACTTCTTCGGCGTCCTTATCGCCTCTTCCCGAAAGGCAGATCAAGAGAACCTTCTCTTTGGAAAGGGTGGGAGCAAGCTTTGCCGCGTAGGCCACGGCATGCGCGCTCTCCAGAGCCGGGATGATGCCCTCTTTTTCCGAAAGAAGCATGAACGCATCGACTGCCTCATCATCTTCCACACTCACGTACGATGCTCTCTTGCTCTCAAAAAGAAAGCTGTGCTCCGGACCCACCCCGGGATAATCAAGACCAGCGGCCACCGAATGGGTGGGGAGCACCTGTCCAAATTCATCCTGCAGGAGGTAGCTCAAGCTCCCGTGGAGAATTCCCGGCGCGCCTCTCCCGATGCTGGCGGCGTGTTTTTCGGTTTGAAGACCCATACCCCCGGCCTCAACACCAACGAGTTTTACCTCCTCATGGGGCACAAAGGCATGGAAAATACCCATGGCATTGCTTCCCCCACCCACACAGGCCACTACATAATCAGGTACTCGTCCCTCGGCATCGAGCATTTGCGCTTTCGCTTCCTTTCCAATGACTGACTGAAAATCCCGCACCATGGTGGGATAGGGATGCGGCCCCACCACCGAACCGATCACGTAATGGGTGGTATCCACACTCCGCACCCAGTCTCGCATCGCCTCATTGATGGCATCTTTGAGAGTTTGACTCCCGGAACGAACTGCCACCACTTCCGACCCCAGGATGTTCATCCGGAAGACATTGAGCCGCTGTCGCTCCATATCCACAGCCCCCATGTAAACCCGGCATTGAAGCCCCAAAAGGGCACAAGCCGTGGCCGTGGCCACCCCGTGCTGGCCAGCACCGGTTTCGGCGATGATTCTCGTCTTCCCCATTTTCTTGGCCAGGAGCACCTGCCCCAGAGTGTTATTGAGTTTATGCGACCCGGTGTGATTCAGGTCCTCTCTCTTTAAATATATCCGTGCTCCACCGAGATACTCCGAAAGACGCCGGGCAAAATAAAGGGGAGTAGGCCTTCCAGCATACGACCGGAGATACCAGGCAAGTTCTTCCTGAAAGGAAGGATCCTCCCAGTAAGTGAAATAGGCTTCCTCCAGCTCTTCCAGAGGGTGTATCAGGATCTCCGGCACAAAAAAACCACCAAATTCACCGAAAAAACCAGTCTCTTTCATTTCCTCATCTCCTTTTCAACCAGACCAAAATTCTTTGTATTTTGGCGAGATCTTTCTTCCCTGGCCTCTCTTCTACTTTACTATTCAGGTCAACCCCAAAGGGACGGAAAAGGGAAAGAAGTTGCGCGAGGTTCTCCTCTCCCAGTCCACCCGCCACAATCACCGGTACTTCTCCTTTCACCAACCCTTGAATCCTCATCCAGGGAAAAGACGTTCCGGTTCCACCACTCTGACTTCCCTTAACCGCATCAAACAGAAAATACCGAGCTACACCCCGGTACTCTTCAACCAGGTTTTCCTCAAATCCCTCATCCACACCAAAAGCTTTGATCACCCTTCCCGGGAAACGGGCGCAGAAAGAAGGGCTTTCAGTCCCATGGAGCTGAACGAGATCAAAGCCACAGAAACGGACGATTTGTGTCACCTCCCTCCAATCCATATCCCGAAAAACACCCACTGTCAACACCTTCCCTCGAATCTTGTCCACGAGACACCGCGCTTTCTCCGGAGTCACCTGGCGGGGACTTCCTTCCACCAGGATAAAACCCAGCGCCCACACTCCCATTTGGGCGAGGCTTTGAGCATCTTCCTCTGTCTGAATTCCACAGACCTTAACAGCGAGCAAGCTCCGTCTCTCCCTTCAGTTCTCGCAGTTTTTCTACCGGATCCTGTGCCGTAAGGAGGGTCTCCCCGATAAGAAAAGCCCGCACCCCCTTCTCCCGCAACATGGCGATGTCTTCCTTCCGCCTGATTCCACTCTCACTCACCACAATGACGTCTCGGGGTATAAGGGGTAAAAGGCGAAGGGTGGTTTGGAGGGATACTTCAAAGGTGGCCAGGTTCCGGTTATTAATTCCCACCACCTTCGCTCCAGAAAATAAGGCCTTCTCAAGGTCCTTTTCATCATGCACCTCTACCAGGGGCACCATTCCCAAAAGAGCACACAGGTCAACGAATTTTTTGAGCCGTTCACGGTGCAAAATCCGGGCAATGAGAAGGAGAGCCCCTACCCCCTTTTCAGCCGACTCATAGATCTGAGTTTCCTCGATGACAAAATCCTTCCGCAAAACCGGAAGAGAAGCCGCAGCCACAACGTCCCCAAGGAGGGTGATGCTTCCTCCAAAATGTTCTTCTTCCGTCACCACCGAAATCGCCGAAGCCCCTCCTTCCTCATAAAAGGACAAAACTTCAAGGACTCGTTCTGGTGGTAAAAGCTTTCCTTTTGAAGGTGAAGCGCACTTGATTTCGGCAATGATATGCACCCGGGAGGAATCTTCGAGGACTTTCAAAAAGGAGTTTTTTGGCCTTCTGGCCATGATTTCCACCACCTCATACGCCGAGTAAGGCCTCATGGTCAAAAGTTTCTTCCGGGTGTGGGTGACAATCCGTTCCAGAATGGTCTCCATCATGAAGCCACCCCCGCCACTCTGGCCATGTCGATAATCGCTTCTACAGCGCGCAGAGCCCGACCACTGGTAAGGACATCCTCCAGAAATTGAAAGGCTTGAGAAACACTTGATGTTCGCCCACACAACCACAAAAGGAATGCGGCATT
>JABUEZ010000140.1 GCA_013314795.1 Candidatus Profundicultor aquiphilus
AGCGTCAAACCCTGCTTTGACTTTTTTGGCAGCCTCATAAAGCTCGTCAAGGGTTTCTGGAGGCGTTACACCGTATTTATCCAGAATATCGGAACGGTAGTAGAGACAATATGCCTCGACCTGGTACGGAATCGCATACAGATTGCCTGCCACCTTACTCGCCTCAATAGTCATGGGGAAGAAATCGTTAAGGTCGTAAAATGCTGGATCGGTGAGAGAAGAATCTTCCAGGTAAGCATTGAGTGGTTCCAGAAAACCTCCAGGGATGAACTTCCAGTTCAACATTGGAGAGGACATCACAATATCAAATTCCGGCGACTTCCCGGTCAGAACCACCGTTTGTCTCTCAAAAAATTGCTGCTCCGGCAAAACCAGCGTGTTCACCTTAATCCCGGTTAAGCTTTCAAATTCACCAATCAGTGCTTCAAACGTAGCCTGCATAGGATGCTTGCAGAGTAAAAGATTGATAGTCTCCCCCTCAAATTGTCTCCAGTTAACCTTTGCATTTTCGAAAACCGCTTTGTCAAGTTCTCCCTGAGCAAAAGCCAGGCTTCCAATCCACATTACCACCAGAACCAAAATCCACAACACAGATTTTTTTCCAAACATAAACACTGCGCCTCCATTCTCAAATTTCTTTTCAAAGCTTCTCCAACCAAACACCTGAAACGCCAAATGCCCGATACCTTATCAGATACTCACGATCACCTCCTCTCCCCACAGACGGAGCAAGAATTTACATATACGCCGTCGCTTTTTTCCACATTCGGACAAAAACATTCATGAGCACATAAATAATGGCAAACAAAATCACGGCTCCACTCATCGCATAAGCCATGTCTCCGTACCGAAAGGCGTTTAAATATACCCATAGATGCAAGTTAGTGGTTGCGTTCCCCGGCCCACCACTTGTGGTAGCATAAATAATGTCAAACACTTTGAACGAGACCACCAGCCGAAACATCACCGCCACGAGCACCAACGGTCTCATGAGGGGCCAGGTAATGTACCGGAAACTATCCCAGCCCGATGCCCCATCCACCACCGCTGCTTCGTAAGGATCTCGAGGAAGGTTCTGTAAACCGGCAAATAGAATCAGCGCCACAAAAGGCGTATAGATGTAAGCATCGATAAAAGCCAGAGTAGTAAGAGCAACCGATGAATCTGCCAACCAGGCTACGGAACCAATTCCCAAAAAACCCAGCAGATAATTCACCACTCCTCCAGACGTGGAAAGCATGAGTTTCCACATCAGTGCCAGAAGCACTGGTGCCACAGTTAACGGAATAACAATAATGGACCGAAAAAACCATTGTCCCCGAGTATTTCTGTTGAGCAAGAAGGCAACCAGGCTCCCAAGAAGTAACTCAATCGAAACGGCCAGAAAAACGTACTCAAAAGAAATGAGCACCGCCAGCCAGAAATTTCGATCCTGGAAAAGATAAAGATAATTTTCAAAGCCGATAAAACTGTTCGTGGGATAAGCCAACCTCCAGTCAGTGAAAGAAAGCGACACCCCAAGACCAAAAGGGATAACACCCACAAGAACTGGTATGATAATTGCCGGGAGTAAAATCCACTTACCCATCGTCATCTTCCCCCTTTATCCTTTCACCGAACCAAACGTAAGACCTCGAATGATATGTTTCTGGAGCAACAGAGCCAAAATGATGGCCGGTACAGCCGAAACAATAATAGCTGCACTCATCTGCCCCCACAGCACTGCTTCGTACCGGATAAAGCCCAGAGAACCGGTGGTGACTGGCATGGTTTTTTCTCCACCTACCACCAGAGCAAACACAAAGCTATTCCAGCAAAAAATAAAAGTTAAAAGAGCCGTAACCGCTAACCCCCCTTTTGCCAGTGGCAGCACAACTCGAGCAAAGGTCTGAAATCGGCTTGCCCCGTCAACCAGCGACGCTTCTTCAATAGAAACCGGGATATCAAGAAAATAACTCCTGCTCATCCACACCACAAAGGGAATACCAATCAGCTGGTAAACCATGATTAACCCCAGATACGTATCCAGAAGACCAACCCGCTGATATATCCGATACAACGGCAAAGTAATCGCCATCTCAGGACCAAACCAGAAGCTTAACAGAGTAAAAGCCAGATTCTCACGAGTGGATTCCTTCTTAAAGTGAGCCCGGGTAAGGACATACGCAGCCGGCATACCGACAAGCATGGCAAGAAGCGTAGCCCCCCCACTGATAATAATTCCATTCAGGAAATAACGCGGAAAGTTGGGCTTGGATGCCGGCAAAGAAGTCGTTCCCGTCTCACCGGTAAAAAGACCCCGATAATTCATCGAGGTGGGCTGAAAAACAAACTTGGGTACAGCAGAAGTGATATCCCGATGGTTTTTGATGGAAAGAGTAAAGGTCCAGTACATGGGAAAGATTACAAGGATGACTAAAAAAGCGAACAAAAGGTAGTAAAAGAAATACTTCATGATAGAACCATTCTCCTTCACCTTGAGTTTTTAAAAGTACCAAACAAACTGCCTGGTGCTATTACCGTTTTTTCTAACAACGATTAACCGCAATCCTACCCCCTTTGCAAGCCATCACTGAAATATCGTGACAAACACAAAAAGGCCTTAACAACCCCTTCATGAGGGAGTTAAGGCCTTCTCCGTGTCTCCAGACCACCCTCTGTTACTAACAGTATAATAAGGAACTTATGCCCTGTCAACGATTTATTAACATTTGCTATATAACAAATTTTCACACTTCCGGAAAAAGCAAAAATAGAAAACCGGCGTTCCTTTTTACCACCACAATCTTCTCAAACCTTTCTCTGGTAACGTCCAATACTTTATCAGAGACTACCCACCTTTTCAGGACACTCATAATAGAGATTTGCAGCATCCCACTTCTTGGTCAAAGAGAATTCCCTTTCCCCCAGCGCTATCACTTTCCTAAAACCAACACGTACTACCACAACTCATCCTTGCAAAAACAGAGAGAATAAAATAACCCTCACTACGCAGCGTTATTTTCCAGAAATCGGGTTTTTTCCCAAATTTTAACTATATTATCTTCGCCACCTCTTGAGCATAGGAATAAACATTCTTACTTGTTCAATCTGAGTTTCGGGAAGATTCATTTGCCTCATGAACCCGACACATTTTTCAATCATCTGTTCCACTGTGACATCTGGTTCCGTAAAGTTGCCATTCTGGTAACAATAGCAGCAGTACTCCTGGTTGCGACTCCCATCAGCGTTGGTCCCAAAATCCTCCAGCTTTTGCATCGGCATAGCACAACTTTGGCAAAAAAGACCTCCTTGTTCTAGCTCCATACACCTTCACGCTCCTTCCCCTTCAGATATTGTAGGTCTCACAACCATTGAAAGACCCCTTTTCGAATACTTACAACCACAACCCGGTGATGCTTCCCTTTACAATCCGACTCTAACGCAGGCCTCTCAATTACCCATCACAAGTAAGAAAATGTGGCAAGTCAAAGGAGAAAAAGTATTACACACAGAAACTGGCGGAGAGGGTGGGATTCGAACCCACGAGGCGGTTTTAACCCGCCTAATCGCTTAGCAGGCGATTGCCTTCAGCCACTCGGCCACCTCTCCGGATGGAGAAAGTATACCATTTTCTCTATGGTTTCTCAACGTTCCCTGAAAAAAGGATATAATTTATTCAGGAGGATAGTTTGTTATGCAACTCCTTTTCAAAGCATTTCTTTACCTGGGGATATATAGTGTTCTCCACTTTGGGTACGAGTTGACCCGGCTATCTTTTCTCAAACCCGTCTGTGGAGTCAGCGAGTCCGTTTTTGAACACCTCAAAATGGGATTTTTTGCTTATCTTTTTGCAAGCCTCATCGAATATGCTTTCTCTGCGCCAAACCGTCGAAAAGCAAATTTCTTCTCCTCGAGAATGCTCTCGGCATTCCTGGTTCCCTGGGTCATTTTTTCAGCATGGTATCTGGGACCAGCCCTGTGGGGAAAGACTTCCTCACTATTCCTCGAACTTTCCTGGGCATTAGGCGTCACCTTTTACTCGGGAATCGTGGGAGTTACTCTTGAACAAGAAGCGGAAAGAATACAATTTACCCCAAAAACCAGGGTTTTACTCTTTCTACTCTTTGGCACCGTTCTTTTCCTTTTTGTCCGCTTCACCTACGTTCTCCCCTGGATTGACGTTTTTACCCTGCCCTGAACCACAGCGAGGATGAGCAATCACTTTCTCTGCCGCCAGGAGCAAAGCCTCGAGCATGTCCACCTGAAACTGGGGACTCTCCAGCTCTATACGAGCATATACTTCGCCTTCTTCCCGAGAAACGTATTTGGGTGGTAAAACTTTTAAAGCCAGCGCCAGAACATCATCTTCACATTGCTTACAGTGACACAAACCCGGTTTCATCTGATACAATTCTGGAAGCAAATCTCGCAGAGCTTTCTCCAGAATATTTTTAATCAAACCCATGACCTCCCTATGCCTTCACGTCAATAAGGTGGCCAGAAGCACCATCTTCCGGCCTTTTTTCTTCCTTTCGACCTTCCTCCCCTTTCTTCCTGGAAAAAGGCGCATTTTCTTTTTGTTTTTGCTGGTCCTTATCATAGTGATACGTCTTTTGATGCGAATCGACAGTTTCTTCTGCTCTCTGAGCCTGTCGCTGCAACTCAGCAGAAAAGGCCTGAGCCTGGAGCGAAGATCTTTCATCCTGTACCCTTTGTACCTTGGCGATCTCCGGAGACCGCACCACGATATTCTGCATGTTCACCGGATCCACCATACAACTCTACCTCTTGCCAAGTTTGGGTCGCTCAAAAGTTCCAATAATGACTTCCTTGTTTCTCTCGCTGAACGAAACATACTGAATCTCGTCACGCACAATGTAAGTAAAGCGACCAATGGTAACCCGTACCTGGGGATAAACTTTTTCTTCCACCAGCACCTTTCCTTTGTGACTTTCAAAAATCCCCTCGAGTTCCGCCAAACGATTTTCACGAAATTTTTTCTCTTCCTGAGCGAGCTCATACCCCTTTCTGACCTTCTCCAGAATGTGCTTGGTCTTTTCGTCCAGTTCCATTCCCGCCTGCTGTTTTACCAGAATAAGCCGAAAAACCTTTTCAGCTTCCTGAATTTCCTCCTGAAGCCTTTTGAGATCTTCCTGAATCTTCCGATATTCCTCATGTAGGGCTGGATCAATACCCACCATGACTTCGGTGCGAGTGCCAATTGAAGAACCCAGAGTTCTCGCCCATACCACGTCACCCGCTTTAACCACACCACCTATGATAACCCCAGGGCTACCTCGCACAATGACATCTCCTTTGGTCAAAACCTTGCTGTGCAAGATAGCACGCTCAACCACCACATCTCCCTCAACTTCAATCAAAGCATTCTCCACCACTTTAGCCTGGAGATTACCCTTGGCTTGAATACTCCCCTTGTCCTTCCCAAATATTCCTCCTCGTATCCGTACATTACCACCGGATACAATTTTGGCCGCCTCCACATTACCCCATACCTCAACATCTCCCTCGGCTTCCACCACAAAGTCACTCTCCACATCACCACGCACCAGAAGCGACCCCACAAAAGAAATATTGCCAGTGCTAACCCCTACATTTCCATCCACCTCAAAAAGGGGCAAAACTGAAACCGCCTTACCAACCACCACCGGTCTCCCCGCTGCCTTGGCTATGGCTTTACTCCCATCGGGGGAAAGTTCCACATTTTTCCCCACCACAATTTTAGCTGGTTTCCCCAAAGGAGCAGGAACTTCTCGACCAAAGATGTCCTTTCCTGGAATCCCTTCCTCTGGGGGCAAAAGTTCGGCCAGAACCTCCCCCGGAAGTACCTGTGGAACCTGGAGAAAATCAAAAAAATCTACCCGTCCCTCCTCATCCTCTCGAAATTCCCGTTTGATCTCCTCTTCAAAGAGAAGGCGTACTTCCCCATCT
>JABUEZ010000141.1 GCA_013314795.1 Candidatus Profundicultor aquiphilus
ATAACCGGTAGATGCTCCAGAGGAAAGTAAGGACCGATGTTGGCAGCGATGAAATCAAATTTCCCCTGAACTCTGCTCATATCTCCCACCAGAAGCTCCATACAGGAATCATCCAGATTATTGAGGACCAGATTTCTTCGCACTTCCTCAATTGCCAGGGGATCGATATCAATTCCGCATACCCTCTTTGCTCCCATTTTCAAAGCCAGAATACTGAGAATTCCTGAGCCAACCCCAACGTCAAGAAAACTCTGCCCCCTCTGAAAATATTTCTTGATAAAACGAAGACATCCACAGGTAGTGGGGTGATGGCCAGTTCCAAAAGCATATGCAGGGTAGATGACGATGTCAAATAACGCCTTCGTTTGCTTTTTCCAGGGAGGGCGTACCACAAGGTTTTCGTCAACCCATATGGGGGTAAATTTTTTTCTCCACTTCTGGCTCCACTCTCCTTCTTCCTCTTCTTCCTGCCACCACCTTTCCACAAAAGGAAGAGGTATATCAGGGAGAGGTTGTGAAAAGTAGGTAATCACCGTTTGCGGATCCACTTCCCATGCCCCTAAGCTGTTCAGTCCCGAAAGCCAGATCCAGAACGCATCCTTTTGATCTTCACGCAGGATAAATGTCACTTTCACCCATGTTTTCTTCATCCCTCTTCTCCTTTTCACCAACCAGCAAAAATCCGGAAGCAACCTTGCACCCTACTCCCAAAACCTCAAATTGCGCGTCATAACGACGGGAAAGCTCCAGGAATTCCTGATAAAGTTCCTGGTTCCGAATCAGTTTTTTTCGAATAGCGGGAGAAAGGAGCCGAGCGAGAGTTCCTGTAGCCACACACCGCCTGATTCTTAATCCGTTATCCGTTACAAGATCGATAATTTCCTGCGGGGTAAAAGCATGAAGCGGGGGGAAGAGGAAACGAGAGAAGAACGGGATTCTCTCTTCCACCGCTTCAAAGAAGGAAGGATGATCCCAGTTGCCCGATTCCCAGAATTTCTTGGTCCAGGTGAGCTTTTTGTGCCAGCGCAATTCCATTTCCAGAGCCACGGGTACCTGTCCCAATCGGTTGACTACGGAAATGACCAGAAATCGCTTTGTTACCCGAATAAGCTCCTGAAGGGCCTTTTTTTCCTCCGGATAAGCGTAGGAAACCGGGGCATCCAGAGACAGGACAAGATCGAAACTTTCTTCTGCAAAACACGAAAGGTCCTGAACTTTTCCCACCACGAACTCCATAGAAACTCCAGCTTCCTGAGCCTGTTGCCTTGCTTCTTCCACCATAGAAGGCGAAAGGTCAAGATGAACGACCCGACATCCTCTTCGCGCAAGTGCCATCGAATACCGACCAAAACCGCCCCCGGCATCGAGAACCCGAATCCCCGGACGAATCAGCGGTTCAATTTCCTGCCAGACTAAATCGGTATGGATTCTCTTTTCGAGATTCCTTTCCCGGTTTTTTTCTTTGCGCACATGAGCATTCCAGAAAATCTGATGCGTCCTTAAGCGTTCCACCTAAACGGCCACTTTCTCCTCGATTTCTTTCTGGATTTTCTCTAAAAACGTCCCCATCCCAAAAGAACCCAGATCGCCTTCTTTTCTCTTCCGCACACTGATAGTTTTTCCTTCCACTTCCCGGTCTCCAATAATAAGAAGGTATGGAACTTTTTCGAGTTCCGCTTTTCGGATTTTGGCCCCCAAGGTGGCTTTTTCTTCGTTCCATTCCACCCGTATCCCTTTCTGAAGAAGAATATCGCCTACCTCACGCGCATAGGGCATATGTCGTTCGGCAACCGGTAAAATCACCACCTGCACAGGGGCCAGCCACAGGGGTAACGCTCCCGCAAAGTGTTCAATGAGAATTCCCAAAAATCGCTCAATGCTCCCCAGGACGGTCCGGTGAAGCATAACTGGCCGATGTTTTGCTCCGTCCTCACCAATGTAAGAAAGATCAAACTTTTCCGGCATCGCAAAATCAAGTTGAATCGTTCCACACTGCCAGCGTCGGCCTAAACAATCCCGCAGGTGAAAATCAATTTTGGGTCCATAAAAAGCGCCTTCCCCCTCATTCACCCGGTAGGGAAGGCCAATTTCTTCCAGAGCTTCCTGAAGAGCTCTCGTCGCTATCTCCCACATTTCATCTGACCCCAGAGACTTTTCTGGTCGAGTACTCAATTCGATTTCATACTCAAAGTTGAACAGACGATAGAAGAAACCAGCGAGATCAATCACTCCAATAATCTCCGATTTAATGTGCTTCGGTTCCATATAGATATGGGCATCATCCTGGGTGAAGCAACGGACCCGCATCAAGCCATGCAGGACTCCGGAGAGTTCATGACGGTGCACCACGCCCAGTTCGGCAAGTCTTAGAGGAAGTTCTCGGTAGCTTCGAAGGCGACTTTGAAAAACCAGAATTCCTCCCGGACAGTTCATGGGTTTAATAGCAAACTCTCGCTCATCAATTTTTGTAAAATACATATTTTCCCGATAATGCTCCCAGTGCCCCGAACGCTCCCAGAGACTCTTTTCCAGAATAATCGGGGTACGGATCTCTTGATAACCCCGCTTCATGTGTTCCTTTCTCCAGAGGTCCAAAAGAGTGTTCACCACAACCATCCCTTTAGGATGAAAAAACGGAAATCCAGGCCCCTCTTCATGGAGGCTAAACAGATCAAGCTCCTTTCCCAGCCTGCGGTGATCTCTCTTTTTTGCTTCTTCTATTCTCTCCAGGTATCTTTTTAACTCCTCCTCGCTCTCAAAAGAGATACCATAGATTCGCTGCAACATGGGGTTACTTTCTTTTCCTCGCCAGTACGCCCCAGAAACACTCAAAAGCTTGAATGCCCCAACATACCCTGTAGAAGGGAGGTGAGGACCACGACAGAGATCGATAAACTCTCCCTGGCGGTAAAGGCTCACCACACCTTCTTCCAGCTCCCTCAGGATTTCTAGTTTATACGTCTCTCCCCGCTCACCAAAAATTTTCTCTGCTTCCTCTTTTGAAACTTCCAGGCGTTCAAAGGGAATATCCGCCTGAATAATGCGCCGCATCTCTTCCTCGATCTTTGACAAATCCTCCTCACTGAGCGTTTCAGGGAGGTCAAAGTCGTAGTAAAAACCCTCTTCAATGGCCGGCCCTATGGCTAACCTTGCTTCAGGAAAAAGCCTTTTTACGGCCTGAGCCATAATATGAGAAGTGCTGTGCCAGTAAATTTCTCTTCCTTTCTCATCTCCAAAAGAAAGATACTTTTTAACTTTTCCTGTTCCTTCCCCCAAATTAAGGTCCACAATCTGGTCTTCTACGGTGAGAATTGCAATCGCTTTTCTACCCTGCTCCATAGCCTTTCCTCCTTAAGAGAAGCAAATTTTACAAAAATAGAAAAAAAGCGCCGCATATAGAGCCGGCGCTTTTTACTCATGGTGGGCGACACTGGACTTGAACCAGTGGCCTCTTCCGCGTCAAGGAAGCGTTCTCCCTCTGAACTAGCCGCCCACACTCTATCACCCTGGAGGCGGCACCCGGGCTTGAACCGGGGAATGAAGGATTTGCAGTCCTCTGCCTTTGCCGCTTGGCTATGCCGCCGTATTAACAATTCTGGAGCGGAAGACGGGATTTGAACCCGCGGCCACCACCTTGGCAAGGTGATGCTCTACCCCTGAGCTACTTCCGCTCTCCATGGTGCCGAGACCCAGAGTCGAACTGGGGACGCAAGGATTTTCAGTCCTTCGCTCTACCTCCTGAGCTATCTCGGCGCACTATGGCGGGGTCGACGGGATTTGAACCCGCGGTCTTCAACGTGACAGGCTGACGTGTTAGGCCAGGCTACACCACGACCCCGCAATTCCTTTTTCATTTTAATCGCTCAGAATGGTTTTGACAAGTCCTTTAAATAAAAAAATCCCCCGCGGTGACCGCGGGGGATTTGCCCCTGCCCTTATGAAGCAACTTCAATTTCCACTTTCCTGGTTTTGGGTTTACTGGGCTCTACCTTGGGAAGAGTAATGGTCAGGACTCCATCTTTATACTGCGCCTTTACCTCTTCCTGCTTCACCTTGGCTGGTAAGGCCACAGCTCTTTCAAAGGCACCACAGTACCGTTCTCTTCGACAGTACCCTACCCCCTTCTCTTCCCACTCGTCCTTGATTTCTCCCTTAATGTTTAGGTTATCCTCAGCCACATGCACTTCTAGGTTCTTGGGATCAACTCCAGGAATTTCGGCCTTGATGATGACCTCGTTTTCTGTTTCTGCTACGTCGATAGCCGGGAAAGTGCTGCTCAAAAAGGGTCGAGTGAAGAATGGAGCTTCCATTAACTCGTCAAAGAGTTCATCGAGATCGCTTCGTAAATCGAAAAGATCCCACAAGCGCCTTATCGGACTCACCTGGCGCTCTTCTCGTTTGACAGGAACATCCCTTCTCACCATAACCAATCCCTCCTCTTTCAGTTATTTTCTTCAGGTCACCTTCATTATAATCAGTGAAGGTCAAAATGTCAAGAGGTTGGTCAAAAAAGGTCAAAAAAATTTTTAGGATTCCGCTTCGTCAAGGCTCAGAAGATGGTACTCCAGAACCTGAGTGCTCTTTAGCTCGGGAATACCCAGGTAGAAGCTGGCTACATCCACCAGGGCTTCCAGAGGTACAAGGCCGATGATTTCTGCTCCTTTTACGCACACCCCAAATCGCTGAGCCTCGAGCTTCACAAGTTCCAGAGCCTGATAAAGAGCGCTTTTGCGAAAATCCAGGAGATTCATCGATACCTGGACAAGACCACGGCTCCGGAGATTAACGCCGATGGCCTTCACATACCGCAATCCTCCCTGGTCTCCACGCAACTTTCGGGCAATATATTTGGCCACTTCCAGATCTCCAGTATCCAGGTTTACATTGAATGCCACAAGGGGTCCCCTTGCTCCGATGGCCACCGCTCCAAGAGTAGGATGAAGCTCCAAGGGGCCAAGATCAGGCTGACGTCCAGGAACCTTATCAATCTCCTCTCGCAGGGCTTCATATCCTCCCCTGCGCAACCAAGACAAATCCCTGTGTTCGGGCACCCGAGACGCTTCAGCATAAAAGTATACCGGAACCCCGAACTCCTTTGCCACTCTTTCTCCCACTCTCCAGGCTAATCTCTGACACTCTTCCATACTTGACCCCCTCCAGGGAGTAAAAGGAACCACATCCACCGCTCCAATTCGGGGGTGTTCTCCGGTGTGGTGAGAAATGTCCAATCTCGCGGAAGCTACCTGAAAAATCCTTATCACTGCCTCCTCAAGACTTACTTCGTTTCCAAGAAGCGTAATGACTGAGCGGTTATGATCCAAATCCGAAGAATAATCGGCAACAAGAAGAGAAGGTAAAGCAGAAAGAGACTGAACCATCTCTTCCACCACCTCATCCAAGGCAGTACTCACATTGATGGCGCTCTGGATGACTTTTTTCATTTCCTATACCACCTCGGCCCTCAGGGTTTTCTCCATTTCTTTCAGGGCCCATTTATGCGCGTCAAGGTCAAAAGAAGTCACTCCCTCCTTATACACGCGAACGCTATAGTGCAACATCCGGGCCTCGGCACAGGTATAAAGGACACAGATATTGGTACAGACACCCACAATCTCCAGCTCTCTGACTTCCATTTCCCGAAGAAAGATATCCAGCGGAGTACCAAAAAAAGCGCTGAATCGTCTCTTGGGTACAATGATTTCCCCCTCCTGGGGTCGAAGTGCATCAACAATCTGTGCACCCCAGCTCCCTTCCACACAGTGTGGTGGAAATAACCGGAACTCAGCATCATTCAAATGATGGTTATCACAAGCATAGATGACAGGGTTTTTACTCCCGCGATAGTGAAGCAGGATATCCTGGATAAAGACGATTACATCGTTCACCTGGGGTCCCACAAAAAGTGTCCCCTTTTCCA
>JABUEZ010000142.1 GCA_013314795.1 Candidatus Profundicultor aquiphilus
GCAGCAATTCTGGCCTTCGAAGAATTGAAGACATAGAAGGGGGGTGAAAATAATCCAATCTCGGTGAGGAAAGTCATATGATCCCTTTTGGTTCAAAATCTGTTTTAAAAAGGAGGAGATGGTCATGCGGAAGTTTTGGTTGTGGTTTATGATCCTGTGTTTTGTGGTGGGTGGATTTGGGGTATGTGTGGCGCAGGAAAAGGAATCAGAATTTATCATCTTTCACTACTGGACGGCGGGTGGAGAGAAAGAAGCGATCGATGCTCTGTTTAAACTTTATGCTGAGCGCAACCCGAACGTGAAAATCGTTGAGAACCCGGTAGCCGGTGGTGGAGGGGAAACAATGCTGGCAGTCCTCATGAGTAACCTTGCAGCCGGAATCCCTCCCGATTCGTTCCAGGACCACCAGGGCAACCAGCAGAAAGACTACATCGATGCAGGGTACCTTGAGGCGGTTGATGATATTTGGGCTCAGGCAAATTTTGAAGCTCGCATTAACCCCATGTGGGTGAAGACGCTGAAGTTCGGAGGACATGTGTATTCGGTGCCCATCAATGCCCACCGGACTAACTGGCTATGGTATAACAAAAAGATGTTTGAAGAGCTGGGGATTAAGGTTCCAGAGAATTACGACGATCTTTTAGCAGCCTGCCAGAAGATTAAAGAGGCAAAACCGGAGGTTGCACCACTTGCTCTGGGGACTCGAGAAAAGGTCTGGTCGACGTATCTCTACGACATGGTGCTTCTCACCACCGGTGGCCCTGATTTCTATGAAAAGGCCAACACGGGCCGAATCGATTTTCTCAATGATGCCACTTTTCGTCAGGCGATGGAGCGGTATGCGGCGCTGATTCCGTACATTTATCCGTGGCACGCCACCAAAAGCTGGGATGAAGCCGGAGCCTTACTCAAGACTGGAGAAGCAGCCATGTACTGGATGGGAGACTGGATTCTGGGGTATTACTTGGCCATTGGCATGCAACCAGAGGTTGATTTCAGCGTAACGGCTATTCCTGGTGACATCTGGATGGGGCATGCCGATACTTTCCCTCTGCCAAAAGGGGCGCCACATCCGAGCAATGCCCGCGACTGGATCTTGATGTGCACCACTCCTGAAGCCCAGAAAGCGTTTAATCTGATCAAAGGGTCGGTCACCATCGTGAACGACGTGCCCTTCGACGTGTATCCAGACCCGTACCGTAAAAGAAGTGCTCAGGATTTGGCAAAGCTGCGGGCGGTTTGTGACGGGTTCCATGGCGGGATGATCACACCGGCATTTGGAAGCGAGCTCATGGATATCCTGACTCGATTCCTGGTCGATAAGGATGTCGATGCGGCGATTAAGAGCATTGCTGAGGCAGCAGAGAGGACCAAACTTGCTGAGGCCTGCAGCTGGTTCTGGGAATGATGGATCAAAGAGAGGCGAAGCGTTGCTTCGCCTCTCTTTTTATATTGAGCATGCTGGAGGAATAACATGAGGTACTATCGGACCCAGGGACTGGCTTTCTTGATTCCCATTCTTGTTATCGTTGGTATCTTTTATGGGATGATTGTATGGAATTTTGTGGTCGCTTTTACTGGCTGGCAAGGCTTACAGGCGACCTGGAAATTCGTGGGTTTTTATAATTTTTCTCGTCTCTTCAGCCTGCAGCGGTTCTGGGTGAATATTGGGAATAACCTCCGCTGGCTTCTCTTTTTCATTGCCCCGACGGTATTTGGAGGATTTGTGCTGGCGTACCTCCTCAATAACCTGGGTCGGGGAGAAAAGATTTTGTGGCAGGTGTTTCTCTTTCCGATGTCGCTTTCCTTCATCATTACCGGTGTTTTGTGGGCCTGGATGTACGATCCGAGCTCTGGGTTGATTAATTCCATTCTTCGGTTACTTGGGGTAAACACGTCTCGTCTTGGCTGGATTGCTCTTCCACAAACCGCCGTGTACTGTATGATCGTGGCCGCTTTCTGGCAATACTTGGGGTTTGCTCTGGTAATATACCTTGGAGCCATTAAAGGCATACCCTATGAAATGGTGGAGGCGGCCAAAGTGGACGGTGCCTCTCACTTTACGGTGGCTTTTCGGGTGATTTTTCCCAACGTGGGTCACGCCACGCTTATCTGCACCACCATGTTGGCCATTACCACGGTGAAAGTCTTTGATCTGGTCTGGGTGATGACCCGGGGTGGTCCGGGTGTCAGTACCGAGGTGTTACCGTATCTTATGTATCGGTTGACGTTTGATTCTCGAGACATTGGGATGGGAGCAGCAACGAGTATTGTCATTCTTGGTTTTTCGGCCATCATGGTCATTCCCTATTCACTCTGGGCACTCAAAAAGTGGGTGAGAGTATGAAAGAAAAATCGTTCCTGCTTTTTTCGGCAGTTCTTCTGGTGGTGCTTTCTGTGGTATGGATGATTCCCATTTATGCTCTGGTTACCACTTCCCTCAAAACTCAGGAAGAGGTAGCCCTGCAGAAGTACCTCACCCTCCCCCAGAGACTCCAATTTTCCAATTTTGCTCGAGCCTTTCAGGCGTTAAAAATTGGCCTGCGGAATAGTTTCATTATTACCCTCTCCGCCACGTTTATCGCCGTGTTCGTGGGGTCTCTGGCTGGTTATTCGCTCACCAGTTTTAACTTTCGTTTTGCAACCCTTCTTTTCTTTTTGATCGTTGTGGTTACTTTTTTGCCATACCACATTGTGCTCATCCCCATCACCCATATTCTGAAATCGCTTGCCCTGCTCAACACCTATGCGGGGTTAATTCTCATTTACACAATTTTGAGTGCTCCCATGGCCACACTGATTACCGGGACATTCTTTATGAAAATCCCTCCCGAACTTGAGGAAGCAGCAATGCTCGATGGGTGTAAGCCGTTTCTCTTTTATCTTCGGATTCTACTGCCGGTGTCATTGCCGGGTCTTGTGTCGGCTACCATCCTTGTTTTCATCCAGATTTACAACGAGTTTCTCCTGGGCATTGCCCTCACTCGGGGTCCTGAGGTCAAACCGGTCATGCCTTTTCTGGCCGAACTCAAGGGAACTCAGATTGCGCAGTGGCATATTCAAATGGCCGGGGCTCTCATTACATCAATTATTCCTGTGGCGGTGTTCATTTTCCTGGGAAAATACTTCATTTCTGGCTTAATGGCCGGATACGGGAAAGGATAGGAGGTTGAGATAAAATGGGAAACGAAATGATTAAAGTTCTACTGGTGGGAGAAACCTGGATTGTTTTGAAGTTTCATGTCAAGGGATTTGATGTGGTTCCTCTTGGGGGATATGAAGACTTTTCTCGCTGGTTCCGAGAAGCTTTAAAGGCGTATCCAGATGTAGAAGTGATTCACATGCCCAACCATGTGGCATTGAGTGCGTTTCCCCACACTGTAGACGAGCTTAAAACGTATGATGTGGTCATTTTAAGTGACACAGGGTGCAATACGCTAACGTTTTACCCCGACTTTTTCCAGGTTCCTATGGGTCCAGATAAACTCTCGGTGGTTCGAGAGTTTGTAGAGCAGGGTGGGGGCCTGGTCATGTGTGGGGGGTGGATGTCTTTTCAGGGGGTAAGGGCAATCGCCAATTACCATGGAAGTGCAATTGAAGAAGTTTCACCGGTATCGCTTCTCAGGGATGATGACCGGGTGGAAACAACCGCAGGGGTAAAACCCGCCGTTCTTCTCCCGGAACATCCGGTAGTAAGGGGTATTCCTCCACAGGAGTGGCCACTTTTTCTGGGATACAACCGTTTACAGTTGAAAGGTGGTGCCATCTGCGTTGCCTCGTGCGGTGAAGATACCTTCATTGCGGTATGGGAGTATGGAAAAGGGAGAACCATGGCATTTGCTTCGGACCTTGCACCGCACTGGGGGAACGCATTTGTAGAGTGGAAGTACTACGCTCAATTCTGGTATCAGACAATTAAATGGTTGGCAAAAAAGATGGAGTAAAGGGGAATGCCGGCTTTGAAAGGGATTATCTTTGATGTGCAGCGTTTTTCCCTCCATGACGGTCCAGGTATCAGGACCACGATCTTTTTAAAGGGGTGTCCGCTCAATTGTAGCTGGTGTCATAACCCCGAATCGCAAAATGCAGATATCGAGATTGCCTTCACCGCTCAGAAATGCAGAGGCTGTGGAAAATGTGTCACCGAGTGCCCAGAACGGGCTATCGATGTTACCAACCCGTATCACATTGACCGGGCACGATGTACGCTCTGTGGTTTCTGTGTGGCAATCTGTCCGGCAGGAGCACTGGAAATTATCGGTCGAGAAGTGACCGTTGCAGAACTTGTCCAGGAAGCCGAAAAGGACCGTTTATTTTACCAGGAATCAGGCGGAGGCGTGACGATTTCAGGGGGCGAACCGCTTGCTCAGTTTGATTTCGTCCTGGCGCTTGCCAAAGCCCTGAAAGAGCGGGGGATTTCCGTTGCCGTTGACACAGCGGGATATTCGGGAATCAGAAATAATGACCTGGAAAAATTGAAGACCCTGGCAAAACTGGTGGATTTGATCCTTTACGATGTGAAGCTCATTGACCCGGCAAAACACAAATTCTACACTGGGGTCGAGAACCGGGAAATTCTCTCCAATCTGGTGGCGCTTTTCCGGGAGTTTTCGAGTAAAATTCTCGTGCGGTATCCCCTCATTCCGGGAATCAACGATACTCAGAGCGATATCGAGTTATTGGTTCGCTTTCTTAAGGATTTGCCTGGAGTAAGGGTAGAGTTTTTGCCCTATCACCGTCTCGGAGCGGGGAAGTATACCCGGATTGGCAAGGTGTATCAACTCGGAGACTTGGTGCCAATGCCGGCGGAGGAAATGGAGAGATTTAAAAAGAGAATGACAGAGGCACTTCCTCTGGTGGTAATTGTATGAAAGTGGTTGCAGAATGGGAGAGGGTCAGAAATGCGAAGTTACCGAAAAGAACTGTGGTTTGAGACGAAAACCAGAAGGGCATTTATCAATATTACCCCGATCCTTGAGGAGTGTTTACGGGAGAGTGGTATCCAGGAAGGATTGTTACTCTGCAACGCCATGCACATTACGGCCAGCGTTTTCGTGAATGATGATGAAGAAGGGCTGCATCAGGATTTTGAACGGTGGCTGGAGCGTCTGGCACCAGAGAAGCCGTACAGCCAGTACGCCCACAATGTGGGTGAGGATAATGCCGACGCCCATCTCAAACGAACCATTATGGGAAGGGAAGTGGTTGTTGCAGTGACGGAAGGAAGGCTGGATCTTGGTCCCTGGGAACAGGTTTTTTATGGCGAGTTTGACGGTCGAAGGAAAAAGAGAGTGCTGGTGAAAATCATCGGGGAGTAAGGGGGCAATGGTATGACTTCGCGGGAAAGAGTGCAGTTGGCACTGATGCATAAAGAGGCAGATAAAATCCCGGTCGATTTTGGAGGACATCGCTCTTCGGGAATTATGGCTCTAGCCTATCGGGATTTGCGTCGTGAGCTCGGGTTGCCGGAGAAACCAATTCTGGTTTACGATTTTATTCAGCAGTTGGCCGTGATTGAGCGGGATATTCTGGATCTTTTTCAGGTCGACGTGGTGGGGCTGGAACACCTTTTTGCAGATGAACCAGACTACTGGAAGGATTGGGAACTCCCCGATGGAACACCCTGTAAAATTCCATCCTTTATCGAAGTGGAAAAGACCGGAGAAGGATGGATTGTGCGGGGTGACGAAGGCCAGCCCATCTGTGTGCAACGGCCGGGATGCCTTTATTTTGAGCAGTGTTATTTTCCTCTGGCGGAAAGTACCGATGAAACCTTTGAACGCCTGGAGTATTATCTGGCCCAGGTGATGTGGTTCCGCCTGGGAGCGCCACCGTATCCCTGGTCCTGGGAGGAACAAAAGAGGTATGCTGAGCGA
>JABUEZ010000143.1 GCA_013314795.1 Candidatus Profundicultor aquiphilus
GGGCGTTCCTCCTTTCTGGGTATTGGGATTTTGCCATACCGATAATACCGAGGGGATACCCACCCTTTGCAAGACCTCCTTCAACTTTTTGAAGTACTGTGAACGAAACTCTGGTCTATCTACAAAACTTTGTGTTTTTCTCGTTGACGAGTGAAGGTGGTTTGCATATAATAGGGATGCTGTTTGACATGGGGCTGTGGCGCAGTTGGGAGCGCGTCTCCTTGGCGTGGAGAAGGCCACGGGTTCAAATCCCGTCAGCTCCACCAGATCATATGCCCGCCCAATGAAGGCGGGCTTTTTTCATACAGGGGGCTTGAGACGTGGCACGGGTATATGAGTTTGATCGCATTGAACGGAAATGGCAGACCCGCTGGGAAGAAGCAAAAATCTTTGCTTCGGAAAAAGTGGAGGGGAAGAAAAAATATTACGTTCTGGAAATGTTTCCCTATCCTTCCGGGGATCCCCATATGGGCCATGTGAAAAACTACGTCATCGGGGACGTGGTGGCCCGTTACTTTATCCGTCGGGGATATAATGTCCTTCATCCCATGGGCTTTGACGCTTTTGGGTTGCCGGCAGAAAACGCCGCCATCCAGCACGGAATTCATCCGGCCATCTGGACCCATGAGAAAATCGAACGCATGCGGGAAGTATTGAAACGCCTGGGCATCAGCTACGACTGGCGGCGGGAAGTGATCACCTGTGAGCCGGAGTACTACCGCTTCACCCAGTGGTTTTTCCTGCAACTCTATAAAAATGGCCTCGCCTACAAAAAGGAAGGGCCGGTGAACTGGTGTCCTTCCTGCAGTACCGTCCTTGCCAACGAACAGGTGGTTGATGGCGCCTGTGAACGCTGTGGAACCCCGGTGGTGCGAAAAAAGCTTGCTCAGTGGTACTTCCGCATCACAAAATATGCCGAAAGCCTCCTTGAAGACATGAAACTTCTGGGGAACTGGCCGGAACGGGTCCTCACCATGCAGCGTAACTGGATTGGCCGCAGCGAAGGGGCCTACATCGATTTTCTCCTTCCCGAACTCAACGAAAAAGTCACCGTTTTTACCACCCGCCCAGACACTATTTATGGCGTGACCTTCTTTGTCCTGGCGCCGGAACACCCTCTGGTGGACCGGCTGATTCAGGGTACCCCCTATGAAGAACGGGTGCGGGAATTCCGGGAACGCATTGCCCGCAAAAGCGAGGTGGAACGTATCTCGGACCTCACCGAAAAGGAAGGCATGTTCATCGGCAAAACCATCATAAACCCGGTAAACGGTGCCGAAGTTCCTCTGTGGATTGCCGATTATGTATTGCTCGAATATGGCACCGGTGCCGTAATGGGGGTTCCGGCCCACGACGAACGGGATTACCAGTTTGCCCGCAAATACGGTTTACCTATTCAACCGGTCATCCGCCCCCACGATGGGGAATGGCAGGGCGAGTGTTTTTCTGAACCTGGTGTTATGATTAACTCTGGTCCTTTCTCCGGTCTTCCTTCCGAAGAAGGCAAGGCCAAAGTGGTGGCTTTTCTGGCCGAAAAAGGCCTTGCCAAACCTGCCGTGTCGTACCGCCTGCGGGACTGGCTCATTTCCCGCCAGCGCTACTGGGGTGCTCCCATTCCCATCGTGTACTGTGACCGCTGTGGGGAAGTGCCGGTACCCGAAAAAGATTTACCGGTTTTGCTTCCTCCCAACGTTGATTTTCTCCCCAGCGGGCCTTCGCCTTTGGCCCGCTGCGAAGAGTTCGTCAACACCCGTTGCCCTTCCTGCGGTGGACCGGCGCGCCGTGAAACCGACACCATGGACACCTTTGTGTGTTCGTCCTGGTATTATCTCCGCTACTGCTCTCCCTGGACCACTGACCGACCTTTTGACGAAGCCGATGTCCGCTACTGGATGCCGGTTGACCAGTACATCGGTGGTGTGGAACATGCCATCCTGCACCTTCTCTACTCCCGATTTTTCACCAAAGTCCTCCACGACCTGGGGATGGTCCATTTTCGCGAACCCTTTTCCAACCTCTTTGCCCAGGGGATGGTCACCAAAGACGGGGCCAAAATGTCCAAATCCAAGGGGAACACCGTCAGTCCCCGGGAAATCATCGAAAAATTCGGCAGCGACACCGTGCGAGTCTTTATCCTCTTCGCCGGTCCTCCGGAACTCGACATGGAGTGGTCCGACCGGGGTGTAGAAGGAGCATTCCGCTTCCTCAACCGGGTATGGCGGGTGGTCAACGATATCGTGGAAATGAAAACCAGTATCGGGGTTACCTTTGACCGGGAACGCATCCAGTCTCTGGAACGGATGGTACACCGCACCATTTTCCGGGTCAATCAGGACATCGAACGGGAGTTTCACTTTAACACCGCCATCAGCGCCATGATGGAGCTCCTCAACGAGATGGGCGATTACCTCCGCACTAAGGCTACAGAATGTCACCCCGAGGAAAAAACCATGCTCCTTTTCGCTGCTCGAACCCTTGTTTCCCTGCTGAACCCCGTTGCTCCTCACCTCACCGAAGAACTCTGGGAAATTTTGGGCGAACAGGAACTCCTTTCCGTTTCTCCCTGGCCCTCCTACGAAGAAGCAAAACTCCACGAAGATGTGGTCGAAGTGGTCGTTCAGGTCAATGGCAAAGTTCGAGGAAAAGTGCGTGTTCCCCGGGGCTCCTCCCAGGACGAAGTCCTCAAACACGCCCTTCAGGACGAAAAAATTCAGCACTGGCTTAACCATGCCCCGGTGCGTAAAAGCGTCTACGTCCAGGATAAATTATTGAATCTCGTAGTATGATTCAATTTTCTCGCCAGGAAAAACTGACTCTGCTTATTTTATCAACCGTAGCCATCGTTGCCCTGGGAGTCACCTTCTGGGCCAACTTCAACGCCCAGCGCAAATTCCCTCAACGGGAAACCATGCTCATCGTCCAGGTCGACGGTGCTGTGCAACACCCTGGCGTCTACAAAGTCAAAGAAGGCACCCGCATTTTCGAACTTCTGGAGGAAGCCGGTGGCACCACCGAAAACGCAGTCCTCAACGACATGAATCTCGCCCAGCCGGTTTACGACGGCCAGCGGGTTTTTATCCCCTCCCGCACCGCTCAGGGTGATATGTCTTCGTCGTTCTCCACCAACCTTGCCCAGTTTCTCCCCCAGTCCAACACGTCCTCCGCGACCAAACGCATCAACGTCAACACCGCTTCCAAAGAAGAACTCATTTCTCTTCCCGGAATCGGCGAAACCATCGCCCAACGCATCATCGAATACCGCCAAACCCACGGCCCCTTCCACCGCCCCGAGGACCTTCTGGCGGTTAAAGGAATCGGCCCCAAAAAGTTGGACCAGATCCGGGATTTGATTTCCTTTTAAATCGCTGCGCTTTCCTTTCCTTCTTCCTTGTATGACACTTCCCGAATGATAATGTCCACTTTGTTGACCGTCATACCGGTCTTGCTCTCAATAACCTTTTTCACCTCTTTTTGCACATTCCTGGCCACTTCAATCAGCGTCGAATCGATGTCAACCACAATGGCAATCTCCAGGCTCACATTCTTTTCTTTGACGTCAACTTTAACCCCTTTATTCAGTTCCCTCTTTCCAATCAACGTACTCAACGACGCTGCCGGCATGCCGGCCATACCGGTCACCCCTGGTGTCTTCATGGTGGTGATGGCCGTTAACGTGGCAATAATATCCGGGGCAATGGTAATCTCCCCCAGGCTTTCTTCTCCCCTTAGCTGCGTTCCCTCCTGGGTCATTTCCTCCTTGCGTTCTTCATCGTTCATAACTACACCCCCTTTTCCTCATTTTACCTCAAAATGAAAGCAGGTGCCACTTTCAGTCAATATACCGTTCCGTACCTCGAACCAGCCAAAAAAACTTCGTTCACCGTGGCAAGTTCTTGCCGCGAACCCATTTCAGAATCTCTCTTTTCAGGCCTTATTCACCAGGGAGCCTGCCCCTGGGTACTTCTACCAGGGGTTACCCCAAACCTCAAAAACGTCATCCCGAACCGACGACATTTTCGTCGTCCTGAACTTGTTTCAGGATCCCAATCATTTCAGGACTTCTTCTTCCATGGTTTCATCTATCAGGGAACATGTATTAACTAGAGACCCGCCCCAGCAGTCTTTTAGCCAGGGTCCACATGCCTTTTCCTTGGTCTACCCATTGGCACTGCGGGAAAAGTCACCTAATGGTTTTCCCTCTGGATACCCGATAGAAGATTTTGGGCATGATAACGTTAGGACTTATCCCCCGAACCCGTCATGCCGGTAATCTTTAAGCCGGCATCCATAGTCTTTTCCTCTTCATACCCATGGATTTCAACGACGAAATTAGAAGCTCTGTAGTTTCCTTTCCCGGGGTTACCCTATAGTGGCGCTCTCATCCTTCACCTGCAGGATGGTATAATGGTTTTATGAATCCCAGACAGAAGAGGCGAAACAATGAACTCAAGTTTGGTTCATGGGAAGAATTGCCCAAGGGTGGTCGACGATACTTTCTTGAAGTTCAAGGTCGTGGTGGATGGAAAGCGAGGTACGTAAAAGAGGTGGACAGGGAAGAAAAGACCGTTCGATTTTACCAGGAGATTTATGACGGAGAGGGGAAGCTCGTGGAAATTCACGAAAAGCACCCTGTTGATACAGGACACAAAAGGGTTGGGGAGGAAAAACCGTGATTACCCGGGAAGATGTCGCCCGGCGCATTAGGGATTATCTGAACCATCGGATATCTCTTGAGGAACTCGTCCGGTGGGCCGAAGATGTGCTTATAGAAGAATCATTTGAAGAGCCATATGTCGCAAGTATTCGTGATGCCGTAGCCCGCTTAGGCCTTGCCGATGTGCGTGCTTTTGGCCTTACCTGGGAAGACTGCGAGGCTATCCTGGACCGCCTAGGCTACAGGGCTATGGTGGACATTATGAAAACGTAGAAGGTTCTTTGAGTTCGCTCGATTTTCACGATTACGGAATTGTTCTTTCTCCTAAAGCTATATTTTGACGCAATCTTTTAGCCGGGATCTATATGTCTATATGTTGTTACCCCTTCCCATACTCGTGGATTCCTGCTTAAAACGTACAGGAATGTTCCGTGTTTAAATCAAGTCCCCTGAAGGGGAAAAATTTCTTTTTCCTTCTAAGTAATGGGGATCATAGGGAACTCCCTTCTTGAGGATGGCAAAGGCCTGCCGGAGGAGTTTATTGGCTACGGCAACGAGAATCACTTTCCTGGGTTTCCCTTTTTCAATCAGTCGTTCATAGGGTGCTTTGCGCTGAGGGTTAAAGAGGTTTGTTATTTTGTTCCTTATACTAACCGATCTTGGAAAAGCCATTGAATTTACTGCTTCTGGTTAGGAAATTTTTCCCATGCAGCTTGGGGAAAACGTTTCAAAGACAGGGGGAAATCATCAGGGTGAACCGAAACAGCTTATGGGTGTTTTGTCCACTGTTTGGCCTTTACCTAAAGCTCCAGTGCCCATTTCCAGAAGGGTTGGTAGAGAATTTTCCGGTTTTCCACGGTTTCGGAGGATTCTACGTCAAAGGTAAGGATAGTGAGATTATCGCACTGCAGGTCCCGGGAAGCGGCGAGGAGGGCACGGATTTCTCGTTCCCTGGTTTTGGGGTGAGTGATATCGGCACTCGCCTGAATGAGGGCCTGGACTTTTGTTCCCTCGGTGACCACGAAGTCGACTTCATAACCGTGGAGATCTTTCCAGTAGAAGATTTCCAGGAGGGGATTTTTGGCTTTGCGGTGCCGGAGTTCGAGGAAGACGGCATTTTCTAGGATTTTTCCCCGGTCATTGGAAAAACGGAAACCATAGACGAGGCGTAAACCATGGTCGATGATGTAGCACTTTCGAG
>JABUEZ010000144.1 GCA_013314795.1 Candidatus Profundicultor aquiphilus
GGTGGGGCTTTTATACACAATACTCGGGAAACTCCCTTTTGAAGCTACTGGACCGCTGGGTATCGCTCAGATGGCTGGCCAGGCAGCGAGTTTTGGTTTTTTGAACTTGCTCCTTTTTGCGGCGGTAATCAGCGTCTTTCTTTCGATTTTTAACCTCATTCCCATTCCGGTACTCGACGGAGGACATCTGTTGCTCTTCCTTTACGAGAAAATACGAAAGAAACCCCTGGAGCCTGAAAAGGTAGGGTTTGTTTACTTTATAGGTATTGTGTTTATTTTCCTTCTGGCTATTTTTGTCACCTATCAGGACGTCATGAGAATGGTAACCGAAAAATGAATCGCGAAGCGACCAGAGAAGTGCCTTTAGGAAAGATCAAAGTTGGGGGTAAAAATCCGGTCTGGGTGGAAGCCATGGGACGAAGATACCCCGCCGAAGCGAAGGAATGCCTTCGGGAAATTGTCGCAGCGCAGGAAGCGGGGTGTGAGATTTTTCGGATAGCCATCCCGGATCGTGATTCCCTGGAGGGCTTGAAAGAGGTTAAAAAGCACGTCCATATTCCTTTGGTAGCCGATATCCACTTTGACCTCCGCCTTGGCATTGAGGCTGTCCTTCTTGGTGTCGATGCTGTGCGTGTTAATCCTGGAACGGTGGGTAACAAAGCAGATTTTGAAAAGCTTCTGGAAACCGTAAAATTGAAAAATACCGCATTACGACTTGGCGCCAACACCGGATCCGTTCCGCCCCGCTTTAAGAACAAGGACCGGGTCAAAGCTCTTTTTGAAAGTATTGAGGAATCAGTAGGGGTTGCCGAAGGGAAGGGAATACATAACATTATCCTCTCGGCCAAGTCAACGGACGTAGAGGAAACCATCTCGATTTACGAAAAACTTGCTTCGACCTTTTCTTACCCCTTGCATGTCGGTCTTACTGAGGCGGGGAGTGGCCTTGAGGGAATCACAAAATCCGTCGTTGCCCTGGGAATCTTGCTTCGGGAGGGTATCGGGAATAATATCCGAATTTCTTTGACTGCTTCCCAACCGGTTCTGGAAACGAGAGTTGCTTGGGCCCTTCTTGAATCACTGGGTTTGAGGTACCGAAATATTCAAATCATTTCCTGCCCCACCTGTGCTCGGAGAAGGGGGAATGTGGTATCATTGGTGCATGGACTAAGAAGAATGACTCAGACTCTTTGGTTGGAAACACCTCTCACGGTAGCCATTATGGGGTGTGAGGTCAACGGACCGGGCGAAGCGAAGGGGGCAGATTGGGGTCTGGCGCTCAGCAAAAATTGTAAAGCGGTGCTTTTTGCGAAAGGGGAAATTGTAGAGGTTGTTCCCCAGGAAATAGCGTTAACAAAACTATTACAGAGGATTCGAGAAAACATCCAGTAAGGAGGAAGGAACCGTGCAGATGTCTCGTCTTTTTGCCCCAACTTTGAAGGAAAGTCCACAGGAAGCTGAAATTGTAAGCCACAGTTTAATGCTTCGTGCAGGGCTAATCAGGCAAGTTTCTGCAGGGGTTTATACGTTCTTACCGCTGGGTTTGCGTACCCTTGATAAGATTACCAACATTGTTCGGGAAGAGATGAATAGGGCAGGAGGGCAGGAATTACTCATGCCTGCATTACATCCTGCTGACCTCTGGAAAGAGACTGGCAGGTGGCAGGTTTACGGACCAGAACTGATCCGGTTCAAGGACCGGCGGGAACGAGACTTTTGTCTGGGTCCAACACATGAAGAAGTCATCACCGATCTGGCACGAAAAGAGATCCGCTCTTATCGGCAGTTACCTCTTTTGCTTTATCAGATACAGACTAAATTCCGGGACGAGATACGGCCCCGCTTTGGGATTATGAGAGCAAGAGAGTTTCTCATGAAAGACCTCTACAGTTTTGATCGGGATGTTGAAGGTCTCAAAGAGAGTTACGAAAAGATGTACCGGGCATATTGCCGGGTTTTTGAGCGCTGTGGCCTTGAGTATAAAGCTGTGCCTGCCGAAAGTGGGGTCATTGGGGGTGACGTATCCCACGAGTTTCTCATCCTTGCCGAATCAGGGGAAGAGAAACTGATGGTTTGTCAATCCTGTTCGTATGGAACCACCCGGGAGGAAGAAGTCTGTCCTCAGTGTCAGACTCACCTAGAAGAAAAGAAGGGGATAGAGGTTGGCCATATTTTTCAGTTGGGAACCAAGTATAGTGAGCCAATGAAGGCCTATTTCCTTGACAGGGATGGAAAAGAAAAACCCCTGGTCATGGGCTGTTACGGTATTGGCATCGGTCGAACCATGGCTGCAGCGATTGAGGCCAACCACGACGATAAAGGAATTCGATGGCCCGTTTCCATCGCACCTTATGAAGTTGCTGTTATTCCGGTGAATTCCAAGAAGGAATCGCATCGCGAACAGGCTGAAAAAGTGTACCGCGCCCTGCTTGAACAAGGCTTTGAAGCGGTTATTGATGACCGGGAAGCCAGCGCAGGGTACAAGTTCAACGAGGCCGATCTCATTGGGTTTCCTTTCCAGGTTATCGTGGGTGAAAAAGCGGAAAAGGGTGGAATGCTGGAAATTAAAATCCGCAGAAACGGCGAGCGGATAGAAGTGAGTCAGGAAGGAGTTATCCAGCTTTTAAGAGAGCTTAAGAAAAACCATGGAGAAACAAGAGAGCCTTAGAACAAATACCAGGGATAATTTTTTCAAAGTCACTGCGATTATTGCTGCATACAATGAAGAGAAAACCATTGGTCCCATCATTGATGTACTGAAAGAAGTACCTTTGATTGAACAGATCGTAGTTGTCAGTCACGGTTCTACAGACCGAACCGTGGAAATTGCTCGCAACAAAGGTGTAGAAGTGGTGGAATTGCTCCATAATATTGGAAAGGGAGGAGCACTTTACCGGGGTCTCGAGTACATTCGCACCGAAGTTGTTTTGCTTCTCGATGCAGACCTTGTGGGTCTCCAGAAAGAGCATGTCGAAGCCTTGATTCAACCAGTTTTGGCAAACGAGGCTGACGTCACCATCGGTGTCTTTGAAGAAGGTCGATTTGCCACAGATTTTGCACAGAAAATCGCTCCTTTCCTCTCTGGTCAAAGGGCGATAAAAGCGAACATTCTTCAAAATATACCGGATATGGAAGTCAGTCGGTACGGTGTAGAAGTGGCCATCAACCGTTATGTGCGAAAGAATGGAGTGCGGGTGAAACTCACCAAACTCGCCGGTCTGACCCATGTGATGAAAGAAGAAAAGTTAGGACTTGTAAAAGGTTTGAAGGAAAGAGTAAAAATGTACTGGGAGATTATTAAAAATACATATCGGGGGGTTGATAAGTAAAAGGATGAACGATGCCAGAGCAAAGGGAATCCTCCTGGTGGTTGAAGAACCTAAGGATAGGGGTTACTCCGAGTTTTTCAAACGAGAACTGGAGGAAATTGTTCGTAGCGCGGATTTAGAACCACTGTATACCTTTGAGTGTAAAGTAAAAAATCCTTTCTACCGTTATTACCTGGGAAAGGGAAAAGTCCAGGAAATCAAGGATTTTATCCTTCAAAACCCCTCAACGAGTTTCGTGGTCTTTAACATCGAGATTACACCTTCTCAACAGCGTAACCTTGAAGACTTCTGGCAGGTGCCTGTTTACACCAAAAATGGGATCATTCACGAAATCTTTGCCCGACGCGCTCGTACTGCTCAGGGGCGGATTAAGGTTGAGTTAGCTCGACTCCGGTACGAACTCAGTCGATTAAGTGGGAAAGGAAATGAATTCTCCCGTCTGGGTGGTGGTATTGGAACCCGTGGTCCTGGAGAACAAAAAATCGAGGTTGAACGGAGAAAAATCAAAGACCGCCTTGCCTTGCTCCGCAGGGAACTGAAAAAGATCCAGCAACGGATGGAAACCCAAAGAGTCGCCCGAACGAAAAAGGGCATTCCTCAGGTGGCCATTGTGGGATATACCAATGCGGGTAAGTCCACGCTTTTCAACGTGCTCACAAAATCCAGAGCTTACGTTGCCGACAAAATGTTTGCGACCCTCGATCCAGCGGCCAAAAAGGGGTATGTACCTGAAGTCGGCGAAGTGGTTTTCATTGATACCGTAGGCTTCATCCGCAACATGCCTTCCACCATTAAGGATGCCTTCCGGGCCACACTTGAGGAAATTCGTGAAGCTGATTTAGTGCTCGAAGTTGTGGATATTTCCGACCCCGATTACGTTCTTCATCTTCAAACCATCCATGAAACCCTTCGGGAAATTAATTTTCATGAGTGCCCTCAAATTATCGTGTTTAACAAAATAGACCTTGTTCAGGAAACTCCTTTTATAGCCAGCGAGACCAAAAATGATTATCCATGTCTTTTTCTCTCGGCTAAAAACAGGACCGGTATAGAAGAACTCCTCAACGAAATCGCCATGCGTCTAAAACCCCTCATGAGCCATCTTTCCATAGAAGTGGCGTACGAAAAACTTCCTCTGCTGGAAAAGGAAATATATCGTCAGGGGTACATCAAAAATATTCTTCCCAAGAGTCCCCAGAATGTAATTCTGGAATGTTTGGTCCGCAAAGAAGCTCTTTCCCGAATTCGTTCCATCCTGGAACCAGCCCAATACCATTAGTTCCCATAATGTATATTATGTAAAATTCACTTCTCTGGGACGGGGTTTACTTGTTTTCGCTCTCTCTTTCTTTTTTGTGAGTGTCAGATATTGCTTCATCATTGCCAAATCCTCAATTATTCCATGAGGTACTGTCGACATTATTTTTTGCTTCGAGTTGATATAATAGAATGGGAGGAAGGATGAGTATGCACACTCTACCCTTTGAAACACTTTTTTCCGAATTGAAGAAAGGTTTGGAAGAAATCTATGGAGGGAAGCTACGGGGAGTATATCTTTTCGGTTCCTTTGCTCGAGGGGAAGCCCAAGATGATTCTGATGTCGATATTCTTATTGTTCTTGATTACATTGAGAGTTATCGGGGAGAACTTGAGCGTACCGGAAATCTGGTGAGTTCCCTGTCTTTGAGATATGGGGTGACAGTATCGCGGGTTTTTGTTTCCGAAGAGGACTGGCAAAAAATAGAGAATCCCTTTTTTACCAATGTTCGGGAGGAGGCTCACGCCTTATGAAGGAGGATACACGGAAACTCCTTGAAAAAGCGACCCGTGCCGTTAATACGGCGAAACTCCTTATTGAACACGGGGACCTTGATTTTGCTGTCAGTCGAGCTTACTACGCCATGTTCTATACTGCTTGTGCCCTCCTCTTCGAGAGAGGTTTTTCCTTTCGAAAACACAGCGCAGCCATCGCTGCTTTCGGGGAACACTTTGCAAAAGCGGGGAAGATAGACCCCCGCTTCCATCGGTCCTTGATCAATGCTCATGACCTTCGCCTTGTGGGTGACTATGCCATTGGAGTAGAATTGAACCAAAGGGATGTTGAGTCAGTCATCGAGGAGGCCAAAATATTTCTTAGAGTAGCGGAAGAATATCTTACCACCCTCGAGAATGATGAAAAGAAATAGATACCCATTTTTACTCCCCTTCCGCCTATGAGTCTGAGAAAAGGAGAACGAAAAGTCTGAAGACCAGGAAATAGACGGAATTTATCGCAGACGAAGTTCTCCGCTCCCTGGCGCGCCCGGAGGGATTTGAACCCCCAACCTACGGATCCGTAGTCCGTTGCTCTATCCAATTGAGCCACGGGCGCACCGGAAAAGCAAATATATTGTATAATCTCACCTGTCAGGTGTCAATAAAAATCTGGCTTTATCCTGCGCTTTCCAGATGAAAGTGTTTCACTAAGTTGTCGAGCTCTTGCGAAAGATGGGTTAACTCTTCCA
>JABUEZ010000145.1 GCA_013314795.1 Candidatus Profundicultor aquiphilus
GCTTCCAGCAAGAAGGATGAGCAGCACAGCGATTAAACGAACAATGGCTGGATCCGTTTCCAGATACTCAGCGATCCCTCCACAGACTCCCCCAAGAATTCGCTCCTTCCGAGAACGATACAGTCTCTTCATACCCTCCCTCGCTTTCAAAAAGTAATTCTGTATAATTTCATTATGATACACCGAAAACAAAACGAAGGATAGGGGAATGAAAACGCTTTTTGAAGAATTAAACACGGTAATACCATACTATGTCTTTGGGCATCGTATGCCCTCTGCGGAAGAAGTGAGACGCGCTATTCTTTCTGCTTCCAATCTGTTCACGTTTTGTGAGGAAGAAAGATCCTTCCAGTATTTTGCCCGAAAAGAAGTTCTTAAAGGTTACCTCCTCTATTTTCTTCCGGTCAGTCTCAATAAAATCTACTTCATTCTAAAAGAAACACTAAGACACCCCGCCCTCAGGCCAAATCAGGGGAACGTAAACATTCTGGACCTCGGTTGCGGGATAACTCCATCGATTTTAGCATTTCTTGAGCTTTACAGAGAGAAGGAATTTCCCAACGTTCACCTTGATTACACCGGAATCGATATGGATCCCAACGCGCTGAAAGTGGCCCGCGACCTTACCCAGACACTGATACCTCCAGAACGTCGGGTCAATTACCGGTTTCTAAAAATGGACCTTCGCCAAGAATCGAGTTTCAGCGAACTGAAAAACTTCCATCCCCATATTCTTATTATGGCAAACTCCCTGGGAGAAATTGTCTCCCAGGGAGTTCCTCTGGTAAACCTTTCGAAAAAGCTTGGTATCCTCATTCTGGAGAACAACCTGACCGCTGTCTTCATCGAACCGGGAACCAAAAAAGCTTCACAAAGGCTCCATTTCCTCAGAGATTTCTTTACTCAGCAATATCGAATTACACCGTACAGCCCCTGTCCACATCATCTGCCCTGCCCAGCCCTGAAAAACAAGAACTGGTGCTACGAAGAATGGCCGTGGGAAAGCCCTGATTATCTTCATTTCTTAGAACCTGTGGGGCTCCAGATTCGCCATCTTAAGCTGAGCTATACCGTCTTCACATCCGGGAATTACCGTCTCCTGGAAACATTTCCCTCCCATGAGGGACCGGTCATCAAGTGCACCAGTCATTTAATCAAAGAAAAAAGCAAATCCCGACTCTGGGGATGCATGGAAGGGGAGCTGAGGGACATCGAGAAACTGGAGCGGGATTACACACCAAAAGACCCCTGGCTCACCATAAGAAAAGGGGCATATTTCTCCGCAAGCTCATTCATTCCTCTATCGGGAAAATACCGTCTCCCCAAAGATGCCAGCATCACCGTCCTTTACCACCCTCCCTGCGGCTAATATACAATAGCCCTGACAAATTCCTCTGGCTCAAAGGGAACCAGATCTTCGATACCCTCCCCTACCCCTACATATTTCACCGGTAAACCAAATTCCCTGACCACTCGAAAGATAATACCCCCTTTAGCCTGGCTGTCCCACTTGGTGAGAATGATTCCCGTAAGGTCGGCCACTCGGGCAATCGACTCCACCTGTGAGAAAGCATTTTGTCCGGTCAACGCATCGATAACCAGAAGGCTCTCGAGTTGGGGTGGCTCCACCAGTTTTTTGGTAACCTTTACCACCTTTTCCAGTTCAGCCAGAAGATTTTTGTTCACATGAGAGCGTCCAGCAGTATCGACGATGACCACAGAATCACCATTATTCCGGGCTGAATTGATACTATCAAACACCACTGCTCCAGGATCAGCACCTGCAGAGCCACGAAAATAACGACAATTCGCCCTCTGAGCCCAGACTTCAAGCTGCTCCGAAGCTGCAGCCCGAAAGGTATCCGCCCCCACCAGTACAACGCGTTCGCCTTTTTCCTTCAAAAGGTGGGCGATTTTCCCCGCAGTGGTCGTTTTACCCACTCCGTTGATACCGCTTAAAAGAATAACCCGCAAATTCTCCAAAGAAGCGTTGGGGAAGAGACGTGTTTCACTGTTTTTCAAAAAGGTCAGTAATTTTTCATAAAGCCAATTTTGCCAGTCTCCACCACTTTTTGAGGTTTCTCGCAAACGGCGAAACTCTTCCACCAGCTCTACCGCCATACTCGGTCCAATATCAGCCTGAATGAGCATTGCTTCTAACTCTTCCCACTCTTCCTCTTTCACTTCCTTCCGAGACCAGAGCTGGGAAAAACGCTCTCTGACCTCTTCCTTCATCTTTCCAATGTTTTGCAACCACTTCTTGAAAAAAGCTCCACTCATTGCTCTTCCTCCTCAAGACCCAAAAAAGTCATAATGCACCGGCTCGCCTGAACCTTTTACCATAGCCGGCTCAAAAGACACCACCTGAGAAACGCCAGGTTCATTCATGGTTACGCCCACAATCCGATGTGCTTTTTCCATCACTTCCTCCTGGTGGGTCACCACAATAACCTGTCGAGAACGGGCAAAGTCCGACAGTACCCTGGCAAAAAGAGCACTGTTCGTATGATCCAGATTGGCATCAACTTCATCCAAGAAACAGAAAGGGAAACGACCAGCTTCGAAAACGGCAAAAAGCAAGCACAGGGCAGTAATCGCCCTCTCTCCGCTTGACAAAAGCGAGAGCGGCTGTCTCTTCTTGCCGGGGATTTTTACTTCTATGTCCATACCATGTGGTTCTTCCAGAAAATAAACTTCTCCACCCTGAAATATCCTGGTGAAATAACGTTCAAAGGCAATCTTAGTTTCCTGGAGAAACTCTCTGAATCTCTTCATCCCCTCACGTTCCAGACGAGAACACTCTTCCTTTACCTGCTGGAGAATCTGCAAAATTTCACGGTCCCTCTCTTTCAGTGCATCGTAATGTTGTTGCAAATCCCGAAGTTCTTCGATAGCCCCTCGACGTATTTTTTGCGACTTTAACCACGCGGTCGTTTTTTGAACAAAATCCTCAACCTCTTTGAGTCCCCAGGAACCGAAACGATCCATAGGTACTACGTCTTCCAGTTCCTCAAGCTCCTGTTCCAGAATTTCCCTTTCCAGAGACAATTTTTCCTCCTGCAAACGTACTCGTTCCATCTTCTGGACAAGCCCTTCCTTCTGCCGTTCCAGTTCTCGAATTTGATCTTCTTTTTTCTGAATGGCCATACTCCGAACGTGCTCAGAGCGTTTCCCCTCTTCGATGCACTTTTCTTTCTCTGCCAGAAAAGCCCGATGTTCTTTGAACCTGGGGAGCAAGTCCTGTAAATGCCCTTCTAAAAGGAGAGAGGTCTTTTTCTCCTCCTCAAAAAAGTCACGAATCTCAGCCCACTTATCCCTCAAAACCCGGACCTCCCAGTTAAGCCTTTCTCTTTCACTCTCAGTTTTTCTTTTCTCGGTGATAAGCTCTTGAACCTTTTTCAGGCTCAATTCCAACCGTCTTAAAGATTTCTCAACTTGTGCTTTTTCTCCCCTTAAGTTTTCCAGAGAACAAAAGATGTCCTCTCTATCTTTCCGTATTTTCTCTTCCATACTTTTTTTATCCTCTATCTCCAGAATGATCTCCCGACACTCCTGTTGAAGCTGTTCTATCCTTTTTCCCCTGTGCTCCAGCTCAAATTTGGTTTCCCAGCATTTCTTTTCCACCGCTTGAAGCTCTTTCTCCAAATTTTCCAGACGTTGCTTTGCAGATCGAATGGCTACCTCCAATCGCGCTCTTCTCTGTTGCAAACTCTTCAAAAAATGAGAACCCCGCAGCGGTGAAACCGTCTTGAAAGGAAAAACTAGAATCCCCCCCTGAAGTACAAGGCAACTTCCATCGGAAGAAACCAGGTGCGACGAAAACGGAACACTCTGGCAAAGCAAAGACTGAATTTCCCGTAACGAACATGAAGACCAGGAAGAAGAGAGGGGAAACACCAACTTACCAAGATTTTCCTCCGCCATCTTTTTCAGATCCACAGCGGCTTTTTCATAATACCCCTTATCCTGGAAAAACCAGGAAAGCGCATAAAGAGCACGCTGAGGCCAACCTGCCTGAGCGAATTGCTGTAAAAACTGCTCCGCTTCGGGGGTAAGATGACCTTCTTTAACCTGAGCCAATTTCCTGGAAATTTTTTGAAGGATGATGTCTTTTTTACGAATACCGTCTCGAATCTTCTGTATTTCCTCAGTAACGGCTCTTTTCCTTTTGCCCAAATCACGAAGAAGAGCTTCCTTCTGTGCAAGTTCTACAGAGAGCTTCCCGATCTCCTCTTCAATATGTTTTCCTTTTTTTTCATCCCGCCGGCGTTCTTCGGATACCCGAGCTAAGTGCATTTCCTGCTGGGCAAGCCTTCTTTCTAACCCGATGCGTTTTTCCTCAACCAGAGAGAGTTCCCGAATTTTTTCCTGCTGGAAGCGAAGCAATACAGCCTGAGTTCTGTCACCATTGGAAGGAAAAGTCCACCGCTGGCTTTTCTGGTGCCATTCCCTGACCCGATTTTCAAGTCGTTCAATATCGCCTTCCAGAGTCCTCAGTTTCGTTCTATGGAGGAGATTCGATTTCACGCTTTGTCGATGACGCGTTAATAGATGGTAAAGTTCTTCCTCATCCTTTCTTTTTAAACTTTCCCCCTCTTCTTTTTCTTTTTGCCATTTTCGAAGAGAAGAACGAAGGGATTCCAAGCTTTCCTTTTCCAACATAAGTTGCTCTTTCTGAACTTTAATTTGAGAAAGAAGTTCGGCAAGCTCCTGTTCCAGTTTTGCCCTTTCCTGAGCAACACCTCTCATCTTATTTTCCTTCAACAACTTCATCTGAGAAAGATAAAATTTCTTTGCCGAACGCACTTCCTGTTCCGTTCGCAAATATTCTTCCTCTTCCTGCGCCAGGACTCTCAGGCGCTCCATTTGAGATTCGACTTCCTTCAAACGTTCCGCAAATCTTTTTTCGCGCTCCTTTACCCTCTCCAGGCGGGAAAGAAGGACACCCAACCTCATTCGCATTTCGGCAAGACCGCTCATCTGCTCCAGCCAACGCAGGCGCTCAGAGGGACGGAGGTCAAACAGATCTCCCAGAGAATCACTACTGACCACACCCAGACTCATTCGTTCCAGAGAAAATCCGGTTTCGCGAATTCTTGACTTTAAATCCAAGAAGCGTACTTTTTCGCCGTTCCAGAAATATTCAGACTCTCCAGAAACAAAAACTCTTCGTTCTATTGACCACAAAGCACTGCTCTCTTTTTCCACCCACCTTGTTTCCACCGAAGCCATACCAAGGGGTTTACAAGAGGAAGAACCGTGAAAAATTGCCTGAGCAATGCGACTTCCTTTCCCCTCTCTCGTTCTCTCCCCTAAAACGAAGCGCAGCGCATCAAGGAGGTTGCTTTTACCAGAACCATTGGGACCTACAATCACATTGAGGCCGAAAGAAAGCTCAACCGTCGTAAGGCGAGCAAAAGACTTAAAACCTTGAAGGACTACGGTTTTCAAACATATCATACGATGGATTTTCTTCGCTGATAATTTTTTCCCAGGCTCGACGAGCTGCTTCCTGTTCCGCTTTCTTCTTATTTTTCCCCTCCCCCATGGCCAAAACTCGACCTCTCACTTTCACTGCCACCCTGTAAGGACCACAATCAACATTCTCTGCAACCACCTCATATTCAGGAAGAGAAGCACAGTACTGGAGACACCACCGCTGCAAAAGCCCCTTATAATTGATAGAGAGGAGAGCGTGCTCGATGCCACCCTCGCCGAAAAATATTCCCTCGAGCACTCTTTTGGTCA
>JABUEZ010000146.1 GCA_013314795.1 Candidatus Profundicultor aquiphilus
TCTTCATCAAGAGGATCGATGATGGCCGCATCGAGACCATATCCCACACATAAGGCCATGAAAGCCCGGTTAAGAAGACGACGATTGGGCATTCCAAAAGAAACATTGCTCAACCCACAGACAGTTCGAACCTCAGGATAAGTTATCTTAATTTTCTGGATGGTTTCCAAAAACATTCTGCCCTGATTCTGGTCAGTCCCAATGGGGACTACCAGAGGGTCAATGAAGAGCTTGCTTTTTTCTATCCCGTAATCTTCCACGGCCTCAACCAACTGGGCCACCAGTTTCATCCGCTCCTCCACAGATTGCGGGATACTCCCCTTTCCCATGGCCAACCCCACCACCAGAGCGTTATATGTTTTGGCCTTAGGGAGTACGGCCCGGATCCGCTCCTCCTCCACGGTAAAGGAGTTGATCATCACCTCATTTTTTCGGTATACCTGAAGGGCTTTTTCTAACGCCACATCGTTGGCCGAGTCAAGACACAGAGGAATCTGGATTTCATCCTGGATACACTCTACCAGCCAGGGAAGATTTTCCACCTCCTGTGTCGCCTCGGTCCCAGCATTGACATCGATAAAGTGCGCTCCAGCTTTTTCCTGCTTCCTGGCCTCTTCGACAAAAAATGCCTTATCCTTTCGTTCCAGAGCCTCTCGTATTGACTTGCGAGTCGCATTGATACGCTCGGCGATGATCAGCATATCTCTACCTCCTCTTCATGAGATGAAGAAAATTCCTTCATAAAAGGTCGAGCCAGGTAAAAAGATCCAGCTACCACAAGGGGTAGGTTATTTTCTTTGCTGTGCTGGAGGGCTATTTCTCTGGCTTCAAAGGGATCTTCTACCACTTCAACCGAAATTCCCCGCTTTTCAAAACAGGGGGCGATTTCTAGCGGATCCGTTGCCTTGGGGTTAAGTGGCCGGGTAAGGATAATCCTCTGACTTTGCGGAGCAACTTCCTCGGCGATTTTCCAGTACTCTTTTCCCTTCAAGAAACCAAGAAGAAAAATCGCTTCAGAAACACGAAGGAAATTTTTCAGAGTGCTGATCAATTGGGCAAATGAAGCCTGATTGTGTGCCACATCGAACACCACCAGGGGTTCCCAGGAGAGCACCTCAATTCGACCAGGCCATCTGGTTCCCTCAAGGGCTTTTTCCAGATTCTGTTTATGAAACGGCAACCCCCATTCTTTTCCCGCCAGGAACGCAGTCATGAGATTCACAATCTGGTGGTCCCCAAGGAGGGGCAAGTGGTTTTCTCCTCCTCCCCACCCTTCGACTTCCCATCGGAAGGAAGAACCGTGAATACCCCTTGCCAAAACCTCATAACGACAAAACCTCTCCACCGGGTACACCGGCGAACCCTTGCGTGAAGCTTCGCTAAAAAGCGTACTTTTGGCCTCTTCCTCTTGAGGGGCAAGAATAAGTTTCACATCTTTTCTCAAAATACCGGCTTTTTCCCGGGCGATTTTCGAGAGCGTATCTCCCAGAATTTCCATGTGATCAAAACTGATTGGGGTAATAACGGTCAGAGAGGGGTCACAGATATTGGTAGCATCAAGACGTCCCCCCAGACCCACCTCAACCACGGCTACATCGACTTCCTGGAGATAGAAATAGAGAAGCGCCATGGCAACGGAGACTTCGAAATAGGTTGGTCTCCCAAAGGGAGAATGTTGTTCCATATCCTCAATGGTCGGGATAAGGTACTCCAGAAGCAGAGCCACATCCTGAGGGGGGATACATGTTTCCCCAACACGAATGCGTTCTCGAAAAGTAAAGAGATGCGGCTTAGAGTGGAACCCACATCGGAATCCCCAGGAAGAGAAAAGACGCATTAAAAAATAAGCGGTGCTACCTTTTCCCTTTGTTCCCGCCACGAGAATCACGGGAAATCTTTTCTGGGGATTTCCTATCCTTTCCATAAGTTCTCGAACCCGTTCCAGCTTCAGGTCCGAGTAGGAAAGAGGTGCTTTCTCGTAGTCGATGAGATTATAGAGATACTGGATAGCTTCCCGATACTTCATGGTGTTCCCCTTTCGGCATCAGTACTCTTCGGGCATTTTCTGCAATTCTTCGTACGAAAAAACCGGCCCATCCTTACAGACATAATAAGGACCGATATTACACCGCCCGCACTTTCCAAGACCACATTTCATCCTCATTTCCAGAGTGGTGATAATGCAACCCGGCTGAAAACCCATTTCAAGGAGTGTCTTGATGGTAAATTTTATCATAATCGGTGGCCCACATACGATAGCTTTAAAGTCTTTTGCATCAATACTCAATTCTTTCAGCACTTCCGGCACCAGCCCCACTCTTCCTCTCCAGGAATCGTCTCCTCGATCCACCGTAACTAGAAGAGAGAGATCTTCTCTTTTTTTCCACTCTTCCAGTTCCCAGCGGAAAACCAGATCCTGGGGTGTTCGTGCCCCATAGAGAATAAAAATATCACCGAAATTCCCCCGATATGGAGCACTAAGCACGTAATTGATGAGCGAACGAAGCGGAGCAAGGCCAATCCCTCCGCCGATAAAGAGGAGGTTCTGCTTTCTCAGCGAATCAATCGGAAACCCATTTCCATAGGGGCCCCGCACGCCAACAGTTTCCCCGGGATTCAACCGGTGAAGCGCCTCGGTTACCGTACCGACTCTTTTGATGCTGAATTCCAGAAATGCTTCCTGTGTGGGCGAAGAGGTAATAGAAAATGGTGCCTCTCCTTTTCCAGGGACGAAAACCTCGGCAAACTGGCCAGGACGATATTCAAAATCATGGGGACGCTGAACGCGAAACGTTTTAATATCTCGAGTTTCCTCGATGATTTCCTGTATCTGAACCAGTTCTGGAAGATAAATATTCTTGACGGGCACGGATAGACTATCCAAGGTATTTCGCCATCCTTTCAACTGTTTCTCGAATGTCCCAGTTGACCGGACAAATCTCCCGACAGATTCCGCATCCCACACAACCATAGTATCCTTCTCGTAGCGGGAGATACGAAAACTTGTGCATCACCCGCTGCCGTACCCGTTCCTTGCCGGTAGGGCGAGGATTGTGGGATGAAGCGTGAAGAGTAAACCTGGGAAACATGCAGCTATCCCAGGTTTTTAAGGTCAAACCCCGTAATCTCCCCTCCACAGAGAGATCAAAGCAGTAACAGGTAGGACAGAGGAAGGTACAGGCACCACAGTTAATACATCGCCAGGAAAGGTCTTTCCATATCCCTTCGTCAAAATGAGCATAGAGTTTCTGGGGAAAATCAGACGGTAAGGGTGGTGGAAGACTCGCTTTGAGTTCTTCCTCCCGGGTAGCTAGAGTTTCCTCTTCTCTGGCATCTACGCTCTTTCCCTCCCCAAAAAGCATGGTTTCATCGTTTTCCACATAGAGTTCTCCCTGAAAAGGAAGAACAAAAAGACTCCTCCCATCTCGCCACAGGGGATTTCCTCCTACCAGAGAACAAAAACAGGTTTTCGGGATGGTATAACAACCGAGAACGATAAGATGGAGATTTTTCCTCCTTTGCCAGTAATTTTTGTCGATATAATCCTTCTGCAAAAAATTCCCATCCAGCACCTCGATGACCGCCCTGGCCTCGCAGGGAAGAAGGAAGAGAAAACGAGGGGAAAAATCGCCTGTTTCTATCTCCCAAACTTTCCAGCTTCGATCCTGAAAAGAAAACCGATACACTCCCTCCCACTCTGGAAAGATAAGTTCTTTGGGTGTTTTAATCACTCTCAGGCCCTGGGGAAGAAATTCGTGGTACACACCCTGTGCTCGTTCGGTAATCAGAAATAAATCGCTTTGATCAGCCACCTTTTTTCTGAACACTTCCGGAGTAACCAGTTTTTTCGCCATGGCTATTCTCCTCATCTGATGAACTCACCTGGATCGTTTTCCCGGTAGGTGAGAAGTGGTGGTTCCTTATCAGGGTCAATACCGGCTTCGAAGTCAAAATTCCCCCGAATCAGTTCTTCAACCTTGCAGGGCAAAAGCGCAATGGGAATGTCCACCGGACAGGCCCTTTCGCAGGCCCCACACTCCACACATCGCCCTGCCATGTGAAGACTTCGTCCTACGTGGAAAAACAAATTCTCGCTCGGTGTGGCCGCTCCACTCAACCAGTAAGGACGCTGCATTTCGGCGAAACACTCTTTGCAGTAACAGAGAGGGCAGGAATTCCGACAGGCGTAACAGCGGATGCATTTTTCAAATTCGCCGGCAAAAAATGCCCACCGCTCTTCCCTGGAAACCATATCGAGTTTTGTCAAAGCATCGTTATTCCATCGCTTACGGGGAATATACGTAACCTCCTGCCCTATGAGGTGGTCATAAAGCGGGGGATTGGGATGAAGGCACCGTTGACAGGTAGCCTCTAAGAAGGGACCGATACTCAAGTTTTCTCCCTTAAAAGTCAGGCTATCCAGATGCCATTCAAAGTCCTGGGGTTGCAGCGGGCCAAATCGCTCCTCCAGTTTTTTTCGATCCACCATTCCGTAACAGGGAATCCCCACAATGACGAGGTTTTCTCGTTTAACCTGTCCCTCTCGGATTAATACCGTGATCGCTCTGGCATCACAGGCCTTCGCCAGAATTGCTATTTTTTTCTCTTTTAACTCCCCGCTCAGGAGATATCTGGCCAGGTTACTCCCACAAAAATGATTAAACACAAGGTGTGTGACATCTTCTTTTTTCTGACACAAAAACGGGCGAGCTCGAAAAGGAAGGGTACCCCAGCTATAGCCAATGACACCTTCAACCTCGTCAAGCAGTTTGACGCTCAGTGCACGGATTTCTTCTTCATACATGGAGCAAAAACTCCTTTACCATTTTTCTGGAAGGACCGATCCGTTTCACACTTTCCACCACATCCTGCACCACCTGGGCAAAACGCTGTCCTTCGGAAGCCGAAACCCAGGAAAACTGAACCCGTTCTTCTTCGATACCCAGCCAGCTCAATAGCTCCTTAAGGAGAAAAAATTTCCGGCGGGCAAAATAGTTCCCGCTGAGATAATGGCAATCTCCTGGGTGACACCCTGATACAAGCACCCCATCAGCTCCTTCCCGTAACGCCCTGAGGATATACAGGGGATTTACGGCGCCTGAACACGGTACACGAATGACCCGAACATTTGGAGGGTACTGGATCCGGCTCACTCCAGCCAGATCCGCTCCGGCGTAGCTACACCAGTGGCAGAGAAAGGCCACAATTTTGGGTTCCCAGCGGTCTTCGTTCACCATGAGAGATATTCCACCTCCGAGATGATTTGTTCGGGAGCAAATCCCTGTACCATGATGGCTCCGCTCTTACAGGTTGCACTGCACAGTCCACATCCCTTGCAAAGAGCTGGGTTGACTTCGGCCACATTCTTTTCGGTATTGACCCGAATAGCCCGATACTGGCAGATTCGCTCACAGTCACCACAGGCGGTACACCACCGTTCCATGACCCTGGCAATCTGCGCCTCAGCGTGGATGGTCTCTTTGCTTAAAATAGTCATGAGCCGGGCAACGCAGGCTTTGGCCTGCACAATGCTTTCCTGAGCCAGTTTAGGGCCATGAGCCAAACCACAGACAAAAACGCCTTCGGTGGCGAAATCCACCGGGCGAAGTTTCACATGAGCTTCAAGGAAAAAGCCGTCCTGATTGAGGGGAACTTTGAACAATTGTGCCACTTCCCGGTTTCCGCTTTCCGGTTCAACACCGGTGCTGAGAACAATCCAGTCCGCTGG
>JABUEZ010000147.1 GCA_013314795.1 Candidatus Profundicultor aquiphilus
TGTTGGGGCTTGTCTTTGTCCTGGCAATGAAATTCATTCTTCTGGTGGAACTTCGTCATCCTTCTTACCTTCTGTGGGCCCCATTGCTGGGGAGGGTGGGGGCGCTGGAAGTGGCGGCGCTTTTTCCGCCCCTTTTCGAGGGTGAAGGCCTGGGGAAGGAGCTTTTGCGTAAGGTCCCCATTGCCTTTTTCCTTTTCTGGGTGGCGGTGGTGGCGTTTTTGATGGGATGGCAGGAGGGAGTGCTGCACCTTTTGAAAATCGGGATACACTTTGGTATCATTTACACACTCGGGAAGGTATTCCAGCGACACTTTGGAGGGCTGAACGGCGACATGCTGGGGTGCATCATTGAACTGGGAGAGATCATATTTCTCTTCTGGGGGAGGGTTTGAGGACCATGCGAGCCCTTTGCCCGGGAAGCGTGGGGGAACTGGTGCAGGGATTGCGGGAAGGAAGGGAAATACTTGTTTCCCTCACCGTGAGTTGCTTCAGCGAGGTTGCGGTGTTTGTGGAAGAGGGTGTTCCAGAAGAGACCCCCTTCTGGAAGACCCGCAAAGCCCTGGAAATGGCCCTGCGAGAATGGGGTCGAGAGGACTTAATCGGCCGGATCGGTTTTTCTCGCCGCAGTCGCCTCCCGGTGGGCAAAGGATTTGCCTCCAGCACCGCCGATATCGCTGCCGGGCTGGTAGCCCTGGCGAAGTTTCTGGGACGAAAGATTTCGGAGGAAGAAATTGCCCGGTTGGCGCTACGGGTGGAGCCGAGCGACGGGACCTTTTTCTCCCCCTTTTCCCTCTTTGACCACCTGCGGGGGGAAGTGCTGGTGCGCTTGCCTTTTCCCAGGTACCTGGGCGTGGTGGTGGTGGAACTCCCCGGGAAGGTGGAAACGGTGGAGGTGGACCGGGAGAGGTTGCGGCGAAACTGGGAACGCTTCCGGCAGGAAATGGAGGAGGCCTTTGCCCTTTTGGAGCGGGGGCTGGAGGAACAGGATTTGCACCTCGTGGGTCGGGCGGCCACCACAAGTAGCCTCGTCATGGAGGCCATTGAACCCGAGGAGGTCTTTGCGGTGCTGCGGGCTCATTTCCGGGAAATGGGGGCTTTGGGAGTGAACCGGGCCCACACCGGGCGGGCCTTTGGGGTGCTCTTTGACCGGCGGGTTTATCCGGAAGCGGTGATGGGCGAGCGGGTGAAAGAGTGCCTGCGCAAGTACCCCGTCACCGTATGGACGACCAGAGCCGTGGCCGGAGGAGTGAGGGTGGTGCAGTCATGAAGGAGATTTACCTGGTGCGTCACGGAGATACCGACGCTACCGAGCGAGGGTATTATGCGGGGTGGATGGACATTCCCCTTTCGGCGGGAGGGAGGGCGCGCATTCTTCGGGTGCGGGAAATGCTCCCCCGGGACGGGTTCCGGAAGGTGCTGGTGAGCCCTTTAAAAAGGACCCTGGAAACCGCCCGGATTGTGGTGGAGGATGCGCCTTTGGAAATCTGCGAAGAACTGAAGGAGCGCTCCTTTGGGTCCTGGGAAGGGCGAGGCTGGAAGGAGATTGAGGAAAACTTTCCGGAGGAGATGGCAGCCTGGCGCCGGGATCCCTTGCGCTTTACCCCTCCGGGGGGAGAGAGCTTTGAGGTGGTGCTGGCGCGGGTGGTCTCTTTCTGGGAAAGGCTCCGCCTGGAACCCGAAGGGCGGTATCTCCTTGTCACCCATGGGGGAGTGATCCGCTCGCTTCTCGTGCACCTTTTGCGCCTTGATTTTGCCTCCACCTTTCACATTCTCCTTGACCCGGGGGTGGTGGTGAAAATCCGGGAAGAAAATGGGTTCTCACAGCTTGTTCACATCGTGAACGTCGAGGGAGGGGAAGGATGAACGCAGTGCTTCTGGGGCTAGCATTCCTGCTGGATGCCCTTCTGGGTGATCCGCAGGGGAAGTGGCATCCGGTGGCGCTCATCGGTGCGCTCATCGGGAAGCTGGAGCAGGCGCTCTTCCCCCGCAAGAGGAGCTTCCGGCGGGAATTCCTGCTGGGGTTTGTGCTTTTAGTTTTGCTTTTGGGGGGACTGGGGACGGGGTATTTCTTTTTGGGACGGTTTCTCTGGCGGCGGTTTCCGGTGATTTTCTTCGCCGTGGAACTCTACCTCATGTTCAGCTTTCTGGCCCTGCGGACCCTGCGGCAGCGTGGTGAAGAGGTGCAGGAGGCCCTGGAAATGGGGGATTTACCGGAGGCGCGGAAGCGCCTGAAGCACCTGGTGGGCCGGGACACCGAGCACCTCTCGGAGTGGGAGGTGGTGCGGGGATGTGTGGAGTCCCTGGCCGAAAACTTTAACGACGGGTTTCTGGCCCCCCTTTTTTACATGAGCATCTTTGGGGCTCTGGGCGGGCTTATCTATAAAATCACCAATACCCTCGATTCCATGGTGGGGTATCGGGACTTCCGTTACTTCTTTTTCGGGTTTGCCTCGGCCCGCTTTGATGACATCCTCAATTTCATCCCGGCCCGGTTAAGCGTTTTCTTCATCGCCCTGGGGGCCATTTTTGCCGGTGGCAATGCCCAGAGAGCCGTGGAGTGTGCCTTTCGGGATGCGGGAAAGCACGAAAGCCCCAATGCCGGGTGGCCGGAGGCCGCCATGGCCGGGGCCTTAGGGGTGCGCCTGGGAGGCGTGAACTATTACGGGGGAAAGCGGGAGGAGATGGCCTTTCTGGGGGATTCCCTCTCGGACCTTACCGTGGAAAAAATCGGTGAGGCCCTGAAAATTATTCACCGGGGTGGAATGGTGGCGGTGGTGGTATTGATGGTAGTCTCTTTTTTCCTCTGGCGGTAAGAAGGGAGGAACGCAATGGACGATCCCATTCAGGTATCGCGTTTCGATCCGGCCAAAATCAAAAAGCGGGTTATTTTCCCCATCCTCATTAGCTTGGGAAGCATGGCCTTCATTTTTTCCTTCACCTCCTTCCGGGGTATTTCCATCGAGGAAATCGAAAAAACCCGGTTTCACTTCCCCTTTTTGGGGATGGCGCTTTTGGTCCTTTTTATCACCTGGATGGTGGATGGCCTGCGGGTCTATCTCACCGCCCGGGCCTGGGACAAGAAGATTTCCTTCCGCAGTGCTCTGGCGGCGGTGCTTTCCCAGTACTTCATGTCCTCCATCACTCCCTTTATGACTGGGGGGAGCCCGGCCCAGCTCTATGTTCTGGCCCAGTCGGGGTTGGGGTGGGGGGAGGCCAGCAGTCTCGTGGTCATCTGCGGGATTCTCTACCAGGCGAGTTTGCTCCTTCTCCTTTTCGTTTTCGTGTTCTTCTTCCGGGTGGGATTCACCCTGCGGGGGGTGCTCCTGGGGGTGCTCTACTCCTTTGCCATTTTCTACAGTGCGGTGATGTTTCTCCTCTTCTTCTTCCTTTACCACCCTTCGGCCCTTTTCCGGGCCACCAACTGGGGGATTTCCTTTGTCCGCCGGCATTTCAAGCGGGCCAAGTTCTCCGAGGAAGCGGTGCGGAAGTGGATTGAGGAGTTCCTGGAGGAGTTCCGGGAAGGTTTTGCCATCCTCTTCCGCAAAAAACCCCAGTACCTGGCCTGGAACTTGGGGTGTTACATGTTCAACTACACCCTGATTTTCTCCCTGGCTTATCTCGTCATCCGGGCCCTGGGCAGTTCCCCACCGATTTTACGGGTCATCGGGGTGCAGATTCCCCTCTTTTACATCTTTTCCTTCATTCCCTCCCCCGGAGCCAGTGGGGGGGCGGAAGTGTCGCTGGCTTCGGTCTTTTCGGGGCTGGTGGGCATCCACAAGGTGGGGATGTTCGTGCTATTGTGGCGGTCCTTCACTTTTTATCTGCCCATGCTGGTGGGGGGCATCGTCTTTTTCCGGGTGCTCCGGGGCGTGAGCGGGCGGTGATGGAGGAACTGCGCAGAACCGTCCTCCGGAATCTGGTACGCGCCTTTCCCGGGGCCATTTCCGGCGAAACTCTGGCTCAGGAGACGGGGGTGAGCCGGGTGGCGGTGTGGAAAAGCATCCAGACTCTCCGGGAACTGGGCTTTCCTGTAGAATCCTCCCGGGCGGGGTACCGGTTGAGGGAACTCCCTGATTTCCTCTTTGGCCCGTATCTTGAAGCGGTTCTTGAGGGGACGTTTCCTAATCTACGGGTGGTTTTCTACCCTGAAATTCCTTCCACCAACGCCGAGGCCAAAAAGCTGGCCGAGGAGGGGTATCCGGAAGGAACCCTGGTGGTGACGGAGAACCAGACTCAGGGAAGGGGGCGCCTGGGGCGGGGATGGTTTGCCGAACGGGGAAAATCCCTCACCGTTTCGCTTGTGCTTCGCCCGAAGCTGGAGCCCCGGTGGTGTCCTTCGCTTTCTTTACTTACGGCCCTTTCTCTGGCTTTTGCCCTGGAAGGCCTCGGATTTCCGGTTACCCTCAAATGGCCCAACGACCTTTATCTTTCCGGGAAAAAGGTGGCCGGGGTGCTTTTGGAAAGCGCCATGGAAATGGACCGGGTGGAATGGGTGGTGGTGGGAGTGGGGGTGAACGTGAACGGGGAAAGTTTTCCCCCGGAACTTGCCGATCGGGCCACCTCCCTTTTTCTGGCCAAGAAAGAACCGCTCCCCCGCTTCCAGGTTTTGCAGGCCTTTCTTGCCGCCCTGGGGAAGGAGTATCCCCGGTTTATAGAGGAAAAAAGCTTTACCCCCTGGATTTCCGCTTTTTCGTCCCGTTTGCCTTTTCTGGGGAAACCGGTGGAAGTGGTTTTGGGAGAAAAGGTCTTCCAGGGGATAGCGGAGCGAATCGACGAAGACGGGGCGTTGTGGGTGGGGGAGCATCGTTTTCCCTGGGGAGAGGTTTCGCTTTTGGTTAACCTGTGATATAATTTTGGTTAACCAAAAGCGAGGAGTGATACGGTGAACATTTCCCTTCGGTCGTTAGCCCGGGCTGGACTTTTCATTGCTTTAGCGGTTTCGGTGAGCGTTCTTTTCCGCTTTACGGCGACTCTGGTTCCCTTTTCGCTTTTGCCGCTGGTAGTGATTCTTTCTGGACTCACCCTCACCCCGAAGGAGAGCTTTCTGGCCATGGGAGGGTATCTCCTCCTTGGGCTTTTGGGGCTTCCAGTTTTTGCCGCGCCCCCCTTTGGGGGATTGGGGTACGTCCTCAAGCCCACCTTTGGGTTCATCCTGGGGTTTGTGGTGAGCGCACCGCTTTTATCGTTGATCCTTCGCCGCCCAAAAGAGTGGTCGTTCTGGAGTCTCCTGGGGGTTTCCCTGCTGGGCCTTGTGTTTATCTACCCCTTGGGGCTTCTGTATCTGTGGGTTATAATGAAGGCGGTGGGAAAACCCCTCACCTTCTCCCAGGTTTTGCAGGTGGGGTTTTTCCCCTTCATCGGCTTTGATATCCTGAAGGCGGTTCTGGCGACGGTGGTGGCCTTCCGGGTGCAGAAACGATTTTCGAAAAGGGGGTAGGAGGATGTGAGCCCACTGTGGTGGGGAATTCTGGGAAGCCTTGTGGCCGGGGCGGCCACCGGTATTGGGGGTATTCCGGTTCTTTTCCCCTCCCTTCATCGCATTTCCCACCGTTTTCACGATGAACTTCTGGGGTTTGCCGCCGGGGTGATGCTGGCCGGCAGCGCCGAACGCCGCGCGCCGCTGGAGCTCATCCGCCGGCGGGCCCGCCGGGTGCTGATCCCCCTGTGGTCCCTCGGCGCGGTGGTCTCCCTCAGCGGTCTGG
>JABUEZ010000148.1 GCA_013314795.1 Candidatus Profundicultor aquiphilus
GTTTTGTCCTCCATCCTCTGGATAGAAAGTACTTCCAGAAAGTTTGGATTGAAAAATAAAACCCGTGGGGTGCCTTGTGCACCCCACAATAAAACAATACAGTGGTACAGGTGTGAAACGATATCTTTTAAAAAGGCTGTTACTGATTATTCCGGTTCTTCTTGGTGTTTCCATAATTGTCTTCTTTCTGGTGCGCCTCGCACCAGGGGATCCGGCCAAAGTCCTGGCCGGAGAACACGCTTCACCGGAGTTCATCCAGGCAGTGCGGGACAAGTGGGGCCTGGATAAACCCCTTTACATTCAATATTTCATATGGTTACAGAGCGTTCTTCGGGGAGACTTTGGCACATCCATTGCCACCCACGCCCCGGTACTCGAAGAGATTTTCAATCGTTTTCCGGCCACGCTGGAACTCTCTATCGTCGCCATGTTTATTGCCATCTTCGTGGGCATCACAGCAGGAATCATTTCGGCGGTGCGTCAGTATTCCATTTTCGATTACCTCTCCATGACCGGAGCACTCTTTGGCATTTCCATGCCTGTTTTCTGGCTGGGACTCATGCTCATGCTCATTTTTGGGCTTCGACTTGATCTCTTTCCCATCTCAGGTCGACTGAGCCCTGAAGTAGCGCTTCGAACAATTACCGGTCTTTATCTTCTTGATGCCTTACTTACTGGAAATGGCCGGGCTTTTATCGATGCACTCTCTCACCTTATTCTCCCTGGTGTTGCTCTGGGGACTATCCCTGCAGCCCTCATTGCCCGCATGACCCGGTCTTCAATGCTGGAAGTCATTCGTCAGGACTTCATCCGAACCGAACGAGCTAAAGGCCTGCCGGAACGAATGGTGATTTACAAACATGCCCTCCGTAATGCTCTGATCCCAATCGTTACCGTCATTGGCATGGAATTTGGGCTACTCCTCGGGGGTGCCATCCTCACCGAAACTGTTTTTGCCTGGCCAGGTCTGGGAAGATATACGGTGGATGCCGTCTATGCCCGAGATTATCCCGCCATTCAGGGAGCAGTCCTTTTTATTGCCCTCACGTTTGTGGTAGTTAATCTCCTTACGGATCTCCTTTACGCCTATATCAATCCTCGCATCCGGTATCGATAGCCATGGCAAAGCGAGCGCAAATTTTTGAAACATTTCAAGTGCTGAAGAAAAACAAAGCTGCTCTGGTGGGTCTGGGCATTATCGTGATAATGGTAATCGTGGCGCTCTTTCCCCACTACCTCGCCCCAAATGATCCCATCAAAAGAAACCTCTCCCAGCGCCTTAAGCCCGGCCTCTGGGCCGGTCGAGAATATGCTTCCTACCCACTGGGTACCGACTACTTAGGTCGGTGTATCCTCTCTCGCATCATCTGGGGAACTCGAACTTCACTTCTTGTGGGTTTCATTGCCGTGGTTATTTCCACCGTTTTAGGTCTCGTCCTGGGTGTCTTTTCCGGATACTTTGGGGGGTGGATGGACACGCTTCTCATGCGCATTGTGGATGTCATGTTTGCCTTCCCCAGCATTCTTTTGGCCATCACCATTATGGCCGCCCTGGGGCCGGGTCTTGAAAAGGCCATGATCGCTATTGGCATCGTCTATACACCCCAGATGGCCCGAGTTGTGCGGAGTGCGGTGCTCGTCATTCGGGAAATGGACTACATCGAAGCTGAAAAAGCCCTGGGAGCAAGTCACGGACGAATCATCTGGCACCATGTCCTTCCCAACGCTATCGCCCCGGTTATTGTATATGCCACGTTGAGCACTGCCGGAGCCATCCTTGATGCCGCTGCCCTGGGATTCCTGGGTTTGGGAGCACTTCCCCCTACTCCGGAGTGGGGAGCCATGCTTTCCGGAAGCCGTCAGGCACTCACCGCCGGTGCCTGGTGGGCAGCAACGTTTCCAGGGATTGCGATTATGTGTGCCGTGTTAGGGTTGAATCTTCTGGGTGACGGCATGAGAGACCTTTTAGACCCAAGGCTACGAATGTAAATGGAAGAACTGATTTTGAAGATAGAAAATCTCAAAACATATCTTAAAACCCCCCGGGGTGTGGTCAGAGCCGTTGATGGAGTTGACCTCACCATTCACCGGGAAGAAACCCTGGGGCTGGTGGGTGAATCGGGTTGTGGAAAAAGTATGACAGCACTTTCTATCCTCAAACTGTATCCCAAACCCCAGGGTGAAATTGTAGCAGGCCACATTTATTTTGATGGCCAGGACCTGGTGGAAAGGTCAGAAGAAGAGATGTACCACATCCGAGGAAGCAAAATTTCCATGATTTTCCAGGAACCCATGACTTCTCTGGATCCGGTATTTCCCGTAGGGGAAGGGATTATTGAAGTCCTCACATTACACCAGAAAATCGACCGTCAGGAAGCATACCAAATGGCAATCGAACTTCTGCACAAAGTGAAAATTCCCGAACCAGAACGAAGAATGAAATATTATCCTCACCAGTTATCAGGGGGCATGCGCCAGCGAGTCATGATCGCTCAGGCTCTGGCCTGTAAACCTCTCCTCCTTATCGCTGACGAACCGACCACAGCTCTGGATGTGACAATTCAGGCGCAAATTCTCACGTTAATCAACGAACTGAAGCGGGAGATGAAAACCGCAGTTCTTTTCATCACCCACGATCTGGGAGTGGTTGCCGAAACCTGTCAGCGAGTTGCCGTGATGTATGCGGGAAAAATTGTGGAAAGTGCATCAGTTGAAGCTCTTTTTGAAAAACCCCTTCACCCCTATACCCAGGCTTTACTCACCTCTATTCCCCGAATGGATACCCCTAAAAAACGCCTGCAGCCGATTCCGGGCACTGTCCCCGACCTCATCCAGCCACCACCAGGGTGTCGCTTCCACCCCCGTTGTCCGGTCCGCTTTGCACCATGTGATCAGGAAGAACCACTTCTAAAAATTCAGGAGGGAGGACATCTGGTTGCATGTCATCGCTACTGATGGAAGTCCGCAACCTGAGTAAACGATTTATCGTGGAAGAGGAATGGGGCGAGAAGCTTGCCCTTGACGCGGTGAATGACGTCAGTTTCTCCATCTTTCAGGGAGAGACTCTGGGTCTGGTGGGAGAAACCGGCTGCGGAAAAAGTACCCTGGGACGCTGTATCCTGAGGCTTCTTGAGCCCACCAGTGGCGCAATCATCATGGATGGCCAGGATATCCTGCGTCTTCCCCCCCGAGAATTCAAGAAGTACCGCCGGAGGATGCAAATTGTTTTTCAGGACCCTTTTGCCTCCCTCAGCCCTCGCAAGACGGCCTATGCGATTCTTGAGGAACCTCTTCTCATCCACGGTGAAAAAAACTCCAGAATTCGCCGTGAACGGGTGCAGGAGATTGCCTCCCGGGTAGGGCTGGAAATAAAGTCTCTTTCCAATTATCCGCACGAGTTTTCGGGAGGGCAGAGACAGCGTATCGGTATTGCCCGCGCGCTGATTTTGCAGCCGGAATTTGTGATCTGCGATGAACCGGTCTCGGCCCTGGATGTTTCTATTCAGGCTCAGATTTTAAACCTCCTTTCAGAACTCCAGGAAACCATGCACCTCACGTATCTTTTCATTTCCCATGATTTGAGCGTGGTACGGCATATCTCCAACCGCATCGCTGTGATGTACATGGGAAAAATTGTAGAAATCGCTGAGAAAGAAGAGATTTTCTCCACTCCCCTTCACCCCTATACGAGAGCACTTCTGGCCTCAGTTCCCATCCCTGACCCAAAGATAAAAAGAGAAAGGATTCTTCTCGAGGGTGACCCACCAAGCCCGTTCCAGCCTCTTCCTGGATGTCGTTTCCATACACGCTGTCTCCTGCGAATGGATATGTGCGCCGAAATCACTCCTGAGCTTAAAGTCATCGACCATGGACACTTTGTGGCCTGCCATCTCTACGGAGGAGAGTAATCATTGGGGAAAAGGCTTACTTCGATTGCCCTTCTGATCGTTGGAGTTATCTTTGGAGGAACCACCGGGTATGTTCTCCTCGAGAAATGGAATCTTCTGGACGCCCTCTACATGACCGTTATCACCGTCACTACTGTTGGTTTTCAGGAAACACACCCCCTTTCCCCAGCAGGCAGGGTATTCACAATATTTCTGGTTGCCTCAAGTGTTTTTGTGGTTGCCTATACTGTCTCCTATTTTATTGATACACTCGCAGAGGGAAAGTGGAAAGAGTATCTGCGAAGGAGGGAAATGAAAATGGAAATTCACCGTCTCAGCAATCACCATATTATTTGTGGCTGTGGAGTGGTGGGAAGAGAAGTGATCGAGTACTTCACCAAGGCCGGGGAAAAATTTGTCGTGATCGAAAAGGATGAAACGAAAATCCAGGAAGCATTGCAGAGCTTTCCCGATTTTCCCTACCTTCTTGGAGACGCCACTCGAGAAGAAAATCTCAGAGAAACACAGATTGAGAAAGCCAGAGGGCTCCTTGCTCTGGTGGGAAACGACCCGGATAACGTGTACATCGTCCTCACGGCCAAATATCTGAATCCAAAATTGCGTATTGTGGCTCGAGCCATCATTCCCGAATCAATCGAAATCATGAAAAAAGCTGGGGCAGATTACGTCATCTGCCCGCAGAAAATAGGAGGTTTGCGATTGGCTGCAGCAGCGTTGCGTCCCCATGTGTCCTCCTTTCTTGACCTTGTTCTGCGCAGCGAAGCCTTTGGACTTACCATCGAGGAGGTGGAAATTACTCCGCATTCTCCCTTGGTGGGAAAAAGCCTGGCCGAACTCGACCTGCCAGGCAAACGGGGTCTTTTTGTTGTGGCCATCAAATCTAAAGATAGAACTTCCTTCGAGTTGAACCCAAATGCCAGAACTGTCATCAAGGCGGAAGATATTCTTATCCTCCTTGGAAAACTTGACCACATCCTGGAGTTGCAAAAATCGGTGAGTTAAAAAACCTTTCCGTTCTCCCGTTTTCTTCCACAGGTTTCTCGCAGGAGAACACGTAGGCTCTGGGCCCCGGTCTCCTCGATTCTGGGCAGAAAAATTTTGAAAGACAAAAAGCGAAGGAAGGAAGAGAGAAGAAAAACGTAATAGTAAGGAATCATCTGCCATCCCCAAATTGCCTCAGTGAAAGAGGAAATAAGAGGTACCACCTTTTCCAGAATGTATCCTCCCACCAGATATGCCAAAGCAGTGCCAAAAGTGCCCAGAAAGAAATTGAGCACCCCTACGTAAAGTGAGCGGTTTTCTGCTGGCGAAAGTTTCAAAAGAAGATTGTTGGTAATAAGGTCAATCCCGGGCCAGAAGATCCCTGCCAGGGTTTGAATAATGGGAATCACCACAATCCAGTTTCGAGGAGTGGTATAGCACCAGATAACGGGAAGAAAAATGGCCACCATGGTGGAGAGTACCGCGACCGGTTTGTTCCCAAAGCGGTCGGTAAGTCGACCCCAGATCCTCACAAAAAAGAGAGTCGCAATATTGGAGATTACCTGCACATAGAAGGCGATTTCAAAAAAATTCATGTGCAAATACTTCAGCATATAAAGGTTAAAAAACGGTGACGCAACGTTAACGGCAAAGTTCCAGGTAATCACAAAAAAGAGAAATTTCCAGAACGGCTTACAACGCAAAACCTCTTTGAAAACCATCCTGTGGCTTTCCCCCAGGTTCGAGGCAGTCATTGGCGGATCATAGGTCGAGGCGAAAAAGAAAAGTTCTACGAGTC
>JABUEZ010000149.1 GCA_013314795.1 Candidatus Profundicultor aquiphilus
ACAAGGGTAAGGAGGGAAGGTAAGATAAAAATATATCCTTCTTTTGAGCTCTTTTGCACGGTTCGCACACTCCCAATAATTCAACCGGAAAGGGTTTCCCCTTTCCGGTTGAAATCAAGACTACTCTGCCATGATTTTTTCGACTTCGACCTGGGCCTTATCAAGGGCTTCTTTGGCGTTCATTTGACCCGCCAGGACTGCCGAGCCATAGTCACCAACCACCTCAAGAACTTTCATGTATTTGGGATGCGGCGGAATCCAGCTAATGTCGGCCTGAACCAGGTTATTGGCTCGCTCAAGCGAGGCAAGCTGAATGGGGAAGGTCCAGTTTGCAGCCACCAGTTCAGGATCCTCATACACCGACTGGCGCACCGGTGTTCCACCATTCTTCACATAGGTCTTGGCGTTATAACGGCTCGTCATCCACACAATAAATGCCCAGGCTGCCTCTTTCCGTTTTTCGTCGATGTCACTGGAAATGCCCACATTCCAGCCGGCCAACGCTCCATAGGCTCCTGCCGGACCTTTCGGCGGCGGCACAAACCCGACCTTGTCGGCAACCTGAGATTTGGTGGGATCGATGACCCAGGGAGTGAGAGCGGTGGAATCAAACCACATGGCCGTTCTTCCAGAAGTAAAGGCAGAAACAGCTTCTTCGTGGGTATAGACACCGATATCGGGCGGCCCCTGCTTGAGGAGGTCAACGTAGTATTCAAGTGAGGCAACCGTTTTGGGATCGTTTACCAGAACCTTCCAGGTTTTCTGGTCCAGGAATTGGCCTCCCAACTGGTACATCACCGTCATCCACCCCGAACCAAAATGGATTCCTTTCTGCCCCCGCATGGCCACACCGTACAGGCCTTCTTCTTTTCCTTTGAAGAATTTTGCCAGGTTTAAAAACTCTTCCATGGTTTCAGGCGGTTTCTGGCCGTATTTTTCAAACAAATCCTTGCGGTATCCAACGTAGCGGGTTTCTCCGGCCACGGGGATGCCATAGATAGTGCCCTGGTACTTGCCGATACCATCTCGATAGGCAGGAAGGATATCCTGGTAGTCAAACCAGGCAGGCGTAAGTGCTTCATTCTCCAGAAGCGGCTTCAGATCGATGGCTACACCACTTGGGGCATATTCGGCCATATTAAAGGCATCGATGAGAAGCACATCGTAAACAGCGGTTTTGGCCTGATGTTCGATGAGCAGTTTCTGTCTCAGGTACCCTTCCTCGATGATATCCCATCGGACCCGAATTCCAGTGAGTTGCGAGAACTCATCAACCATGGCCTGCATGGCATCCGTGGTGGGATGGGGACAAAAGGCACAGGTAATCGTCATTCCCCCGAGTTTTTCTTTAACACCGTTAACCCAATTACTCACCTCTGGCGGAAGCTCTTGCGCAGTAACACTCCACACCACTCCGGCAAAGAGTAACGCCACACAACTCAACACAATCACAAGGCGACGCATTGTCATTCCCCCCTTCTGGGTTTTTTATCCTCCTGACCTTTACAAATCCCCACGAGTTATGCCTCTTCTCACCCCCTTTTTCACAACGTGTAATCCACTTCCTGAGGCATTCTCTTTTCTGCGGAAGCAAGAAGCGCCAGAATCACAGCACTCACCCGATACCCATCCTCGAAAGTAGCCAGAAATTCTTCCCCACTATAGAGTCTTTCCACAAAATCCCGAATGCTCTCGTGAGCAAAACCCGCCGGCTTCCCGTGCAGGGTGGGCATGATGAGGAAATCGGGGTGGTCGCTTTTCCCCTCTAAATACCGCTCAAAGGCCTGGTTATTGGTCAAATCCATGTTGACCATGCCCTTACTACCCAATACGTTGAGTTTGATGTCATTCCAGTGGGGATGGGTGTTGGGAACAATCCAGTTGTTTTCGATGGTAGCGATGACCCCGTTTTCGAACTCAAGGATACTCTGATAGATATCCGGCACGGGAATCCCGAGCTTCACCAGGACTTTGGAGCTGGAGACCGAGTACACCCGCTTTACCTCACTTCCAACAAGAAAACGCAGGGTATCGACGGTGTGGCTTCCCAAAAACCAGAGAATGGAGGAGTGTTTCGCCCAGGAAAGCATCTGTGTCGGCACATAGATGATATCGTTGAGCCGATAGTAGGCCGAAACAAGTTCCCCAAGTTCCCCTCGTTTGATCATGTCGTGGGCCACAACCAGGGGAGGGCTGAAGCGGGCGTGAAAGTCCACCATAACTCGAACTTTGTCCTGCTGGCTCCGGTAGGCACGTTCCATGGCCTGGAGATCCTCTCTGGAGGTAGCCAGAGGCTTTTCCACAATAACGTGTTTTCCTGCTTCCATGGCTGCCACAAAGGGCTCACAATGGGCAAAATCAGGGGTGACGATGGCCACTGCGTCGACCTCTGGGTTCTCAAGCAACCTTCGAAAATCCGCATACCAACGCTTTGCTCCGTACCGCTCCGCAAGTACCCGCGCCTTTTCCTCGACGATGTCACTCACCGCTATAAGCTGCGCCAGAGGATGGGTGCTATAAATCCGCGCGTGAGCTTCGCCCCATAGTCCCGCACCGATAATCCCAAACCCAATTTTTTCTTTCATCGCTCATCCTCCCAATGAACAACTTTCATAGCGAAAAGATGTTCCATCACCACGGCCTGCCCCCACAGCGCTTCTTCCCCATCCTGAAAAGGGCTCACCTCGAGTAAGACCTTCTGGGAAAACGGAGAGAGGGCCTTTTGGGCAACAGCCTGGGTAACCAACCTGAGGAAAAAAGAAGAATCAACCCTGGGCAAAACTCCGGTGAAGATTACCTTTTCCGGTGCAAGAATATTAATTAACACGGCCGCCACTTCCCCTATCACCGCAAAAACATCCTCAAGGAGAGAGCGCACCTGGGCATCATCTCGGTGAGCGCGAAGGAAACAGAATGCGTCATGTTCACCCCGGTAATCCCTTCCCAGCTTACGCATGATCGACGGTAAACTCACCATGGTTTCAGCACAACCCCTCCGACCGCAGGAACAGATTGCTTCCTGCACCTGGGGAACCGGGATATGACCAACTTCTCCGGCCCCGCGAGGATTACCCCGGTAGACCTTTTCACCAATGACAATTCCTGCCCCAAGCGTGTCACCACAGTTGAGACAGACAAAATTTCGGCTCTCTAGACCCCTTCCGAACCACATTTCCCCAAGAGTGGCCGCTACGGTCCGATTCTCCACAAACACCGGATAGGGAATGAAATCCTGGATTGTCTCCCCAAAGGGGATATCCCGCCACTGAAAATGGGCAGAATACTCGATTCGCCCACTGGTATGATCCACAATCCCCGGAAGACCAATCCCAACGCCAAGCACAGAGGAAGAGGGCAAAACATCCCGAATCACCCCGAGCACATGCTGTATCGCATATTCCGGGGTTTTTTGGGAGAGGAAGTCCCCCCTCCTTTGGACAATTTTCCCGTCAAGACTCAAAAGCGCTGCGTCAATTTCACCGGTATCTTTGAGAAGCACACTCACCACCTTTGGGCCCTCTGGATTCACCGAAAGTACCTCGGGTCGTCTCCCCGAGGAAGAAACCTGCCCGAACCCGGATACGGTTATCAAACCATCCTCCTCTAAGCTCTGGACAATCCCGGAAACGGTGGACTTACTGAACCCAAAAACCCGGCATATCTCTGGTCGAGAGGTGTGTTTCCTTTTCCATATGAAGCGAAGAACCATCTGTTTATGAAGGGAATTCACCTTGGAGTTCGTCAACACATACATAATGATACTTTACCTCTCAATTTTGTTCGTTCTCCGAACGAAAATATTGTAAAAAAAGAAAGAAAATCTGTCAACACCCCACACAGGCCCACATGATGCGTGATACCTGGTAATCACAGCATTCTTGAGGGTTGCATCCGGCCCCGTTTGTCTGATGGAAACTGGCACAAAACCATGATGAAAATTACTTTGAGGTGGCTTAAACAGGTAAGCCAATTCAGTAGTCGCCCAGAACAGCCCAAAGGGTGAACATTACGAATGGAGCTCCGTCCAGACCCGATAAGTTGGTAAAAAGGTTTTGTAGGTCCACTTGTGCGAAAGGACAAAATCTCCGCCTCGGCCCATTCCCTGAAGGAGTTCATACGGGAGGGTCTACGACGGGAATGCCAAAAGCCCAGTAATAATTTTTTGGCGTTGTTCCGTATTGGTGGTGGTTTATTTTCACCCCTGCTGGGCACGAAACTTATGGACAAAAATGACATGTGCTGGTTTTTTAAAAAGACGTGGCCACTTTTATTTGTGGAACAATTGGTATAATAGGGATGAAGACCGAGGGGGGAGGGAAAAATCTGTGTTCACGGATGGGGGAGATTCGTTTCCCAGACAAAACGATATCCTTGAGGGTTCATTCTGGCCGGAGCCGGTTCGGGTGCTTGCCTCTGAACCTTATGGGGAGTGCCTCAAAATTGAGGCCGTTGGTACCCGGACCCAGAAGTTTTACAGCCGCATTTTCCGGGTGGACGATCTCGCCAAAGTAGGGGTAAAAACCTTCAGAGGACGTGATTTCGGAGGTGACGGGGAGCTCTTCTTTTTGGCTATCGAAGCCCACCGGATTCGTAATGCTGCCCAGTTTGACCCCTTCTTTGCGGTGAACGTATCCCAGGTCGAACCTCTGCCCCATCAGATTGAAGCGGTTTATAATGTCATCCTGCGCAATCCCCAGGTGCGTTTTCTTCTGGCTGATGACCCCGGGGCGGGAAAAACCATCATGGCCGGGCTCCTGTTGAAGGAACTCAAGTACCGCAGACTCGTCGAGCGGACCTTGATTGTGGTCCCGGGGCACCTCAAAGAGCAGTGGTTCCGGGAAATGAAAGAGCGCTTTGGAGAGTCATTCGTGGTGGTCGACCGGGGAGTAATAAATGCCACCTGGGGCAGAAATTTCTGGCAGGAACAGCCACAGATCATCACTTCCCTAGACTTTGCCAAACAGGAAGACGTCATGGCCACCCTGGCCGAAGTGAACTGGGACTTCGTGATCGTCGACGAAGCGCACAAGATGGCAGCCTACCGTTATGGAGAAAAGACCAAAAAGACCGAACGCTACCGGGTGGGGGAACTCCTCTCCCGGACCGCCCAGTTTCTGCTTTTTCTGACCGCCACCCCCCACCGGGGGGATCCGGAGAACTTCCGGCTCCTTCTGAATCTCCTTGAGCCGGACCTTTTCGCCAGCGTGGACCTTTTGCGGGAATCGGTGGAAAAGCAGGAAAACCCACTTTTTCTGCGACGGCTCAAGGAAAATCTCAGAGATTTCGACGGTCGTCCACTCTTTCCACCCCGCCACGTCAAAACCATTTCCTATCGGCTGAGTGACGATGAGAAGCGCCTCTATAACGCCGTGACCAGTTATGTGGAAAGATGGTACAACCGGGCACTGGATAGAGAAAAGCGAAACGTTGCCTTCGCCCTGCTTGTCCTGCAGCGGAGGATGGCCTCCAGCATTCGGGCGGTTCGTCTGTCTTTAGAGCGGCGCCGGGAAAGGCTCAAAAAACTCCTCGAACAGGGTCAATGGCTTCTCGAAAGCTACACCTTTGACGAAGAG